>JAIRUL010000049.1 GCA_031254445.1 Chitinispirillales bacterium | reverse complement strand
TTTGACTTTGTGTGGCGGCTTTAGCCGCCACACGTTATGAAGCCGTAGGCTTCGTCTGAAAAAGATTTAAAAGAATTTGACTTTTTAACGTCAACGTCAACGTCAACGTCAACGTCAACGTCAAAGTCAACGTCAACGTCAAAGTCAAAGTCAACGTCAAAATCAACATTAAAAATAATATCATGTGCGCCAAAACAGGCAAAAAATCTTATCCGCGGCCAAAGCCAAAAGCCCAGCGACCATCTCTATCTTTAGCAGCGACCCTATCCGCCCGACGTATTTATCGAAATCCGCCCGAAAGATCAGCATCATCCAACTAATGTGCAGAGGCAAGACGGCGGCTACGCAGACCCCCGTGTATATCTCCCCGAAGTGCCCTAGGAACACCCACGGCGCCCACATCACTATTAAGTGCGCGCCCCCGGCGGCGGCCAAGAGCCCCCTGACCGCCCGCTTGGGCAGCTCCGCCGACGTCGTGAACCCCGCTGCCCTGTCGCCCTCGGCGTCTTGCACGTCTTTCGCGAGCTCCCTGCAAAAATGGAGCAAAAACGCCAAAAGGGCCGGGGCAAGAAGTATTTTTGTTTCTGGGCGCGGCAGGCTCCCGAAGACGAGCGCGTAGGCGGCGAGGGCGGCTACGATAATATTTCCCACGAGGCGCGTGCGCTTAAAGTAAATTGAGTATAGGGTGAGCAGCGCCAGCGGGATGAGCGCCGCGCTGAGGTGGAACGCCGACGCGAGCCCCGCGCACAGGAGCGACAGCGCCGCGAGCGCCGCCGCGAAAAACGCCGCCGCGCCGGTGCCCATGGCCCCGGTCACAAGCGGCCTGCGCGGGTGGCTTATGCGGTCGGTCTCCACGTCTAAGAGGTCGTTTATCACGTTGCCGTAGGCCGCGGCGGCCATGGCGGCGGCGGCAAGCAGCGCCGGGCGGGGCGAGGCGAAGCCGGTCAGCCACATCCCGAGCAGGACCGCGCATCCGGCGATGCACGTGTTGAGCGGGCGGGCTATTTGTATGTACGGGGCGATAACATTGGCCATTATGGAGGAAAAATAATTGAACGGCTGGGCAAAAGTGGTAAAACATCGGTGGATTTTGCTTGCTGCGGTGACGGTCGCCGGCTTTTTTATAGATATCGGCACAAAGCATTTGGCCGACACGCGGCTTGCGTACGGGGTGCCGGTCAACGTCGCCGGCGAGTACCTGCAGTGGCTTTTAGTCTACAACAAGGGCGCGGTTTTCGGGATAAACCCGTCGGGCCTCATCCCGTGGCTGCCGTCGAACGTCTTCTTCGTGACTTTCATGCTCTGCGCGACGGCGTTCCTGATATTCTACTACAGCTCCCTGAAAAAACACGAGGCGCTGATGCACATCGGCCTGGCGCTCGTCCTCCCGGGGGCGTTCGGGAACCTCTACGATAGGGTATTCCACGGAAATAGGGGCGTAGTGGACTTCATAAGGATGGGCTTCCCGCCCGACAACTACTGGTTCATCTACAATGTCGCCGACGTCTACGTTACCGTGGGCGTGGCGGTGATGCTCCTCAACTTCATTCTTGAAGCCGTAGGCAAGAAAAAACCTCCGATGGGGGAGACGGAGCTCTTGGAGACCATACAGAAAGAGGCTAATAAAGAGGCGGAGACTTGAACATGCTATCATTAACCGCAATAATAACCGCGGCAATAATCGTGCTGGCAATCGTAGCCGTTAAGACGATGATGGTTATCCGCGTCAACAACGACATAAACGCCAGCATAGCCAATGACAGCGCCAAAAATAGCGATTGCGCCGTCGAAGATGTTAGCAATGGCGCTCCCAACGCTGCCAACAACGGCGACGAAACGGCCGATCCTTGATTACGGTGGATTATACGGTTGGCGGCGATGGGGGAGGGCGCCGCTTAGACGTCTTTTTGGCGGATGCGCTTGCAGGGGTTTCCCGCTCCCGCATACAGAAAATCATCGCCTGCGGGAACGTGTCGGTCAACGGCAAAAAATCCGTCAAAAAAAATGCGGCCCTTGAGGCCGGCGACGTTGTGTCGGTTGACGGCGGCGCGTCGATGCAGCCCCAAGCCAGCCCTCCGATCCCGCAGGACATCCCGTTAGACGTCATATACGAAGACGAGTATTTCGCCGTGATAAACAAGCCCGCCGGCCTCGTAGTCCACCCGGGCAACGGCAACGCCGACGGGACGGTGGTCAACGCGCTGTTGCACCGCTTCGGCGAAAGCGTGTCAAGCGGCTCCGAGGCGTTTCGCCCCGGGATAGTCCACCGCCTTGACAAGGACACCACAGGCGCGCTCGCGGTGGCCAAGAGCGACGCCGCCCACGCCGCGCTCGCGGCGCTCTTCCAGTCGCGGGAGATAGAGAAGAAGTACATGGGCTTCTGCGTAGGCGCGCGCCCCGCCGAACACGAGGTAATCGACCTGCCCCTCGCGGGGAGCCGCCGCGACCCGGTAAGGCGCGCGGTCGACGCGCGCCGCGGCAAGCCCGCGGTCACCGAGTACAGCCTAAAAAATTTCGCCCAGGGGATATCGCTGATAGAATTCACCCTACACACAGGCCGCACCCACCAAATCCGCGTCCACTGCAGCCACAAGGGTTTTCCGATTGTAGGCGACGGTTTGTACGGCGGCGGCAGGGACCGCGTCCTAAAAATCCCCCCTATGGAGCGCCCTTTCGCCTACAGCGTATTCAAATGCTTCGCCAGGCAAGCCCTCCACGCGCTGTCCCTGTCGTTTACCCACCCGTTTACGGGCCAAAAGATAAAAGTCGCAGCCCCGTATCCGGAGGATTTCAGCGTAGCGATGGCGATATTGCCGGCCGTCAGCGAAAGCGCTGTCTAAACAATGATGCGTCGGCCGCGCCGATGGCCGGAGCGGCTGCGGCAAATCGCTGAGGATAAAAAAACATTAAACATAAGGAGCTGATGTTGAAAATAATAGTAAACGTTACCCTCGCCTTGTGCCTAGCCTGCGGCTTCGCCCTAGCGCAAAAGCCCAATGCGGCCATCGGCCTCGACGGCGCAGAGCCCGAAGGCGGCGGCAGTTTAACCGACCCCAGGGACGGCAAGGTTTACCGCACGGTGAAAATCGGCAGGTTCGTGTGGATGGCGGAAAACCTCAATTACAAAACCGGCAATTCTTGGTGCTACGGCAACGAAGGCTTTAACTGCGGGCAATACGGCAGGCTGTACAGCTGGAATGCGGCTAAAAGCGCTTGCCCGGGCGGTTGGCATTTGCCGAACCGCCCGGAATGGAAAGATCTTATGGACGCGGTTGGCGGGGTAAGTGAATTTTATAAAGATGCAACATACCGTTACTTTGTTGCGGGTGAAAAGCTTAAATCAAAAAGCGGCTGGAACGCTTATCAAGGCGCGAGCGGCAACGGCACGGATGATTTCGGATTTTCGGCCCTACCCGGCGGCTGCCGCCACCACTACTCCGGCGGCAGCTTCCACGACGTTGGCGGCTTCGGCTACTGGTGGGGCGCGGCGGAGAGCTGGGACGGCGCGTACATTTGGGACATGTGCGAACGCCAAAGCAGCGTGCACGAGCGCACGTCCCGCAAGAGCCATGGATATTCGGTTCGTTGCGTAAAGGGCTAAGCGGCGAGCGGTAGCCGTAGGCAACCGCTTGACGCCGCCCCAAGCCGCGTTAGCGGCATGAGGCGTAGCCGTACCGGTTTTTGCGCCCGCATAGGGCGCATAT
>JAIRUL010000048.1 GCA_031254445.1 Chitinispirillales bacterium | reverse complement strand
CGCCACACGTTATGAAGCCGTAGGCTTCGTCTGAAAAAGATTTTAAAAAGAATTTGACTTTTATAGGCTTCGTCTGAAAAAGATTTAAAAGAATTTGACTTTAACATCAACGTCAACATCAACGTCAACGTCAACAAATTTTAATTGAGAGGGCACAACCTAAAACATATGAAATTGAGAGGGTACAACGAGCCAGCGCCAGCCGCATGGGCCGCGCCGCAGGCCATCCTTAAAAACAGTAGCGCGGCCAATCCCGGATAAAATAATATATCCGCGGGCGTTGCGCAATATTTATCTTAATAATATGCAACAGGGCGGCGGGCAAACTGTAAATCCCGGCGGCCGCGGTTCCGGGGCGCTGCGCTTCGGCCGTTACCGCGTTATCGAAATGCTTGGCGAGGGCGCGATGGGGCGGGTGTACCTCTCGGAGGACCCCATCCTTAGGCGCCGCGTGGCCGTGAAGGTCATTTCGACCGACAGCGGGCTGCCGCCGGAGGTGCGGAGCGAGTTTTTGGAGCGCTTCGCGGTCGAGGCGCAGGCGTGCGCCATGCTGAACCACCCCTCGATCGTCTCCATCTACGACGCGGGCGAGGAGGGCGGCGTGCCGTGGATCGCTTTCGAGTACGTATCGGGCGAGCACTTAGACGCGCTCATCGCGCAGAAGAAGCAGCTGCCGTTTGATTTAATCATACGAATAGCGGGCGACATCTCCGCGGCGATGCGCCACGCGCACGGGATGGGGATAGTGCACCGCGACATCAAGCCGGCGAACATCCTCATAGACGACGCGTCGGGCGTCGCGAAGCTCGCGGACTTCGGGGTCGTGAAGTCGCCGCACGCCGCCGTCACGCAGAGCGGCAAGACGGTGGGGTCGCCCGGGTACATGTCGCCGGAGCAGATAGACGACCTCGAGGTAGACGCGCGCTCCGATATCTTCTCTTTCGGCATCGTCCTATACGAGATGCTGACCGGCGTCCACCCATTCCTGCGGAACACTGTGCAAGCCACCTTTTACGCGACGCTTAGCTGCAACTACAAACCAATAAGCGAACTGAGGGAGGGCGTGCCGGAAAAGCTCGTCAAATTCGTGGAGATGTCGCTGGTCGCCGACAGGAACCTGCGCATCATAAACGCCGACGAGCTGTGCTCAATGGTCGCCAACTGCTTAGACAGCCGCGCAAGCACGACGAGGATGATGAGGATCCGCGAGGCCAAGCGCGGCGCGGCCAAACAGATCAAACACACCGCAGCCTTAGCGCTACGGAGGGTCAGAGCCTTCTGGAAGACCGCGCCGCGCGCAGTGGCCGCAGCGTACCGCGAGAGCGTTCTGCCCTCTGTCAAGAGAACGTTCGACAAAATTTATAAACCGATAGAAGCGCGCTATTCAAAGAAGCAGCGGACAGCCGCGATAACCATTTTCACCTCCGTCACAGCCGCAATAATCCTCATAGCGATATTCTCCGCTATAAGTTCAAAAATCAGCGACAGGAACAGCTTGGTGAAGATAGCGCAGGAAAAGGGGTACGCGCTAAACACCGGTAGGCAGATAATAGACTCATGCCGAGCCAACATTGACAGGTGCGACTACTACGGCGCGACCGAGCTGGCCGATATACTAGCAATGGGCAAGGGCAAAGCCTACGCGCTGAACGGCCGCCTATATAGGGCAATGGCCGCCCTATGCGCCGACCGTTTCAACGACGCCGCCGCCCTGTTCGCAGACGTGCAGTCGCTACGCGGCGGAAAAGACGCCATAAAAAAAGAACACCCGTTCTACATCAAGTACTTAGAAGCGTGGATAGAACGCGAGCTCCCCGACCCCCTTATAGACCTATGCGCCGCGCGCCTATATCTGCACGACAACAGCCAAGTTAAAGCGTGGGCGAAAGACAAACACTACTGGATCCGCTGGAACGCTGTCTGCATCCTGCAAAAAGGCGGAGTACCGGTAGACCTAGTGCCCGTATACATCTTAGACTTAGACCACTCCGCCAGCGCAAGGACGAAAATTAGGGCGGCGGAAAAACTAGGCGACTTAGGAGACAAACGAGCCGTACAAGCATTAATAGCCGCAAGGGACGGGAGAAACCCCGCATCGTCAACGGCAAGGCGGGTACTTAGGGAGAAGTTTGGAGTATGGTAAAAACTTAACGCTGATTTACCGGCTTTCGCGCCCAAAAGATTTTTAAGGTTTTTATGCTTTTGGTTTTTATATTTCGACTTTAACTTTCATTTTACAAGGAAATTCCCATTATGCCCGAACCCGACAAAAAAAACAAAGACTTAGAAACAGCCATCAGAGCCGCCTTAGAAGCCGGCAGAATCCAGTTAGACGCAATAAAATCGATGTCAACGTCAACGCCCTTAAACATAGAAAAAAAGGAAGACCTCTCCCCAGTAACCGACATCGACAAGCAATGCGAAGAGCGCATTAAAAACATCATCCTTAAAAAATTTCCCAACGACAGCTTTCTAGGCGAAGAGTCCGGCGAAACCAACAACCCCGCCGGCGCAAGGCGCTGGATAGTAGACCCCTTAGACGGCACCCGCCCTTTCATCCGCGGCATCCCCACCCACAGCGTGCTCATCGCGCTCGAGGAAGACGGCGTCCCCGCCGTCGGCGTGATCCACCTCCCCGCGATGGGCATGGGGATCACCTGCTATGCCACGAGAGGCGGCGGCGCGTACATTGACGGCAAGAGAATCGGCGTGTCGCGCACAAGTAGGCTATCCGACGCGATGGGCAGCGTCCTTGGGGTAACCGAGTACGCCGACGACCCCATTGGCCGCAGCCTTATCGGCCTAACAAGGGCGTGGGACTACGCCTACGGCTTCATGGACGCCTACTCGTATGTGCTGCTCGCGAGCGGAAAGCTCGACGTCTGCGTAAACCTGCTTGACAAACCTTGGGATTGCGCGGCGGCGGCATGCATTGTTACCGAGGCAGGCGGGCGGTTTTCCGATGCCTGCGGGGAGGCTACGGTACACGGGGGGTCGATTGTGTTGACTAATGGAATTTTGCATGACGAGGTACTAGGGATGTTGCGATAACGGTGAAACTATGAAAATACGCGCCCGCTACTGCGCGGGCGCGAAAACCTATACATCGGCATTAGCGCCAACCCCTACAGCTTCCACTCGCTATCCGAACTGCTCTGCATGAGTACGGTCGCCGTTTTGACATCTAACGCTTTTACGTGCAGGCGGCGCCCGGTGCCGGATCCTATTATGTCAACCACCACTATTACATTCGCGCCGGCGAAGTTGCCAACGCTTACGATGTCGTCGTCGCTCACGCTGCCGCTCATTTGGAACTTCAGCTCTTCTATCGCTGCGTCAATTATTTGCCGCTCGACGACCGGCACGCCGCTCTTCGAGAACGCTGAGATCATGTTGTCCACCACGTTAGCCGCCAAATCGTCATTGGGCGCCGAGTTGTTGAGGATAAGCAGTTTCGCCCCCTCTGGGATGACGCTCTGTATTTCGCTTACCGCGTAACTCGCGGCCTTTTCGGTCGGGCTCCGCGTGTCTGCGAACTTTTCCACCCCAGCCATCTCCCCAATCTCATTATTCAGGCGGGCGAGCACGCTTCTGGCCATCGGGCTTCCGGTCGCGCTAACGACGCCCTGCATAAAGGCCGCCGCTTCCTCGGTCTCCCCCATCGCCTCGTAGAGGATGGAGGCGTTCACCGCGGCAGCGACGCTTTGGCCGGAGTGCCAAATGTCAATGTAGCTTTGGCGGGCGGCGACGTAGTTGCCGCTCTTCACGCGCGCGAGCGCCGCATCCATCTGCGGCTTCAAAGCCTTGTTTGGATCTTTTTCCATTGTGCGGTAAATCCTGATCGTGTACGGGGCGACATCCTGGTACAGCCTACCCATACTGCTTTCGAGCGCCCTCGAGACAAGCGCGCTCCCGGACGGAAGCTCGCTCCTGCTGTCCGCGCTGGCGCCGGCGCGCCCTACTTTAGTAAGCGGCCCGATGAGGGTTCCATCGCGCACCTTCGCAAAGGAATATGTGTACTCAACCTCGACCCTTCGGTCATAAACGGTATACCTGACTATGTTGCCGTCCTTGTCTTTGCGCTCCCCGCGCTGGACGTCCGTCTCTTCGCCGACGCGCAGTATCTTGCCCTGAAACAGCGCGTCCACATAGCTTTCAACGCTCTCGCCCCTCCTGCGGGCGTCGCGAACCCTCGAGGGGTCTACGAGCGTAAAGTGGTTTGTGGCCTGAATCTTTCCGGTAGCAATGGTCGTGGCCTGCTGGGCCGCATACTCGTAGAGGCGGTGGCCGCCGGCCGCTTCAAACGGCATAATAGCGACGCGCTGGATGCCCTTAGTATCCAATTTCGGCGTCCTCTGCGCCTGCAGCGCGACCCGAGGGGTGCAGCCCGTACCCGCCAGCGCCATAAGCGCCAGCGCCAAACACACGGGGGCCAAAAAGCGCCTGCCCGCGAAAAACCGGTTAGCCACATTGCACGTTTTCATGCGAGGTCTCCCTAATTGTTTAATGATTAAAAAACGCTATATGACGGCATGAAAGATTTTGCATCCTCCATGATTTCGATATAAAATAGTTTTTGCTTTCAGCTGATTGCAAGGGAAAAATGAAAATAATTAAAATTTTTTTAGTCTTTTAAGGGGGCGGGAAAGCCTGAAGCCGTAGGCCTGAGACCGTAGGTCGAAGGCTTTAAAATCAAAGTCTTTTAAAGCTTTTTCAGACGAAGCCTGAGGCCGTAGGCCGAAGGCTTTAAAAGTCAAAGTCTTTTAAATCTTTTTCAGACGAAGCCTATAAAAGTCAAATTCTTTTAAATTCTTTTTTCAGACGAAGCCTATAAAAGTCAAATTCTTTAAATCTTTTTCAGACGAAGCCTACGGCTTCATAACGTGTGGCGCA
>JAIRUL010000043.1 GCA_031254445.1 Chitinispirillales bacterium | reverse complement strand
CTACGATGGCATTATCGTAATGCAAAAAACAATCCATAACGTTCACCTAATGGGTGAACGTGGAAATGGGGGCAAAATACACGTAACTTATTGAAAATACTACACAAATACTAATAAATACAATTTTTAACTGCGGATTTTAGGTTTAAAGTCAAAGTCTTTAAAGTCAAAGTCTTTTATGGGATAATGGGGCGTGCTGCAACTCCCGCGCCGTGGTTTACGGGGCAGGGGCGCTGGGGCCTTTTGCGCTGGTGTCGTAAAGGCAAGGCCAGCCTTGCCTTTACTTAGCTGCAACCCTTGGCTGGGTAGGGGACGCCATGGCAAACATCAGGAGTCAATGGCGCGCGCCAAATCTCCAATCAAATCATCAGGCGACTCTAACCCTACCGACAGCCTCAGAAGCCCGGCGTTTATGCCGCGCGCGTTCCGCTCGTCTTCAGGCATATCGGCGTGCGTTTGAAGCATGGGGTAGGTTATCAGGCTCTCCACGCCGCCGAGGCTTTCGGCGTATTGGATGATTTTTACGTTTTCTAGTATCGACACGGCGGTCTGCTCGCTGTCTACGGCGAACGAGATCATTCCTCCAAACCCGCTTGCTTGACGGCGCGAGATTTCGTAGCCTGCGTGGGTGGGTAAGCCTATGTAGTGAACGGCTTCTACTTTGCGCTGCCCGGTTAGCCACTGCGCTATTGCCATGGCGCTCTCCTCTTGGCGCTCCATGCGGACGGCCAGGGTTTTGATTCCGCGGATTATCAGGTAGCTGTCGAATGGCGAGAGCGACGCGCCGGTTGTCTTGGCGATGAAGCGTATGCGCTCGCAGACCTCTTCGTCTTTCGCTACAAGCAGCCCCGCTAGCGTGTCGTTGTGGCCGCCTAGGTACTTTGTCCCGCTGTGCAGCGTAATGTCCGCGCCAAGCTCTAGGGGGCGCTGGAAGTACGGGGTCAGGAATGTGTTGTCTACTATCAGCAGAATGTTGTGCTTTCGCGTTATTTGCGCGACAGCCGCAATGTCTATCACGCGCATCATGGGGTTTGTGGGCGTCTCTATGAAGACGGCTTTCGTTTTGGGGGTGATCTCTTTATTGATCTCGTCAACCGTGCCGCCGTAGGAGAACTTCACGCCGTTCTTTTGGGATATCTGCAAGAATAGGCGGTACGAGCCGCCGTAGAGGTCGTCGGACATAACGACGTGGTCGCCGGGCGAAAAGAGCTCCATGAGCGCGGCGACGGCGGCCATGCCCGTTGAAAACGCTATGGCCTGCGCGCCGCCCTCAAGCGCGGCGACGGTGTGCTCTAAGTACTCGCGCGTTGGGTTGAGCGAGCGCGAGTAGTCGAAACCCGTGCTCCGCCCAACGCCTGGGTGCGCGAACGTCGCGGACGCGAAAATTGGAACGGCGACCGCGCCGGTCGAATCGTAACGCTTGCCGCATCCGTGTACGCAAACCGTGCTTATGTCCATTATACCCCTTCAAAAAGAACGGTGCTTAGATACCTCTCTCCGGTGTCGGGGAGGACTACGACTATAGTCTTGCCTTCGTATTCGGGCAGCTTCGCGAGCCTTACAGCAACGCTCGCCGCCGCGCCGGAGCTGATGCCGCAGAGTATGCCCTCCTCCTTCGCAAGGCGGCGGGCGAACTCCACCGCGTCGCTAGACGAGACGGTTTCTACAATGTCTACGAGGCTAAGGTCCAAGTTCTTCGGGACGAAGCCCGCGCCTATGCCCTGTATCTTGTGCGGCCCCGGCTTCACCTCTTGGTTATTGCGCGTCTGCGTTATAACCGGCGACTCCTCCGGCTCCACCGCCACGGAGGTTATCTTCTTGCCCTTCGTGTTTTTTATGAACCTTGACACGCCGGTAATCGTCCCGCCCGTGCCCACGCCCGACACGAAGACGTCTACGCCGCCGTTTGTCGCTTCCCAAATTTCCGGCCCCGTCGTCTTCTCGTGGATGGCGGGGTTCGCGGGGTTCTCGAACTGCTGCGGGATGAAGTACTTGTCGGGCTCCGCCGCTTTCAGCTCTTCCGCTTTCTTTATCGCCCCCTTCATGCCCTGCGCGCCCGGGGTGAGTTCTAAATACGCCCCGAAGCCCGCCAAAACGCGGCGGCGCTCTAAGCTCATCGTCTCTGGCATAGTAAGCGTCAGCGCGTAGCCCTTCGCCGCCGCGACATACGCGAGGGCGATGCCCGTGTTGCCCGACGTGGGCTCCAGAATCGTAACGCCCGGCTTTAAGACGCCGCGCTCCTCAGCGTCGTTTATTAGCGCGGCTCCGATGCGGCACTTAACGGAAAACGTTGGGTTGCGCGCCTCGATTTTCGCGAGCACCGTCGCCTTAGCGCCCTCCGTAACGCGGTTTAAGCGCACGAGCGGGGTGTTGCCGATCGACTCGGCGTTGTTGGAGAAGATTGTAGCAGCAGACATAAAGCCTCCTTCTGTATTGTTTTGATTGTAAAAAATATAATTCTTTTAATCTTTTAATTTTTTAATTTTTTAATTTTTTAAAATCAAATTCTTTAAAATCTTTTTCAGACGAAACCTAAAAAGTCAAAATCTTTAAAGTCTTTAAAATCTTTTTCAGACGAAGCCTACGGCTTCATAACGTGTGGCG
>JAIRUL010000127.1 GCA_031254445.1 Chitinispirillales bacterium | reverse complement strand
AAAACCATCCACACCGCCGCCTTTGACTTTGACGTTGACTTTGTGTGGCGGCTTTAGCCGCCACACGTTATGAAGCCGTAGGCTTCGTCTGAAAAAAGAATTTAAAAGAATTTGACTTTATAGGCTTCGTCTGAAAAAGATTTAACAGATTTTGACTTTCACCTTTCAACCACCCTAGCCGACAACCCCGCCTCTATTATAAGGTCGTCGGCATAGGCGACGGCTTCTTCTCTTTTTTGGAACGCCCCTACGCGCACCCGGTATAGCGTTTGGTCGCCGCTTACGGTGGTGGAGACGGTGATGTCTTTGTATTTTCCGGCCAGCCTCTTGACTAAGTTGTCGGCGTTGTCCTTGGAGCTGAACGCGCCGACTTGGACGGTGAAGATTGGGGGGGTGGGCGCGGGGGGCGTTGATGCCGCAGCCGCGGCTTGTTGATTGCCGGACGCGACAGGGCCGGGCAGTTGTTTGGCGTCGTCGGCCTTGGCCGGCGGCGGCGGCGCGGCCGGAACCGGCATGGGCAGCGGCGGCGGGGGCGGCGATACAGCCGCTTTAGGCTGCTGACTGCTCGACGCGACAGGGGCAGGCAGTTTCTTGGCGTCGTCGGCCTTGGCCGGCGGCGGCGGCGGCGCTGCCGGAACCGGCGTGGGCGGCGGCGGCGATACCTTAGGCGATGTTGACGGCGTTGGCGCCGTAGGCTGCGCTGTTGACGGCGTTGGCACCGGCGGCGTTGCCGCCGCTACCGGCGGTATTGCGGATGCCGGCGCCTGTACGGGCGCCTCCGCCTTCGGCTCCGGCGGCTTCGGCAGCAGCGCAAGCAGCCTCGCGGCCTCGCCGCTCATCTCGCTCGCCGTGTCCCCGGCCATTGCGATCCATATCCCCCTCGCCGATTCCGTCTGCCCGGCCATCGCTATCGACAGCGCGTGCAGGAACCTGTATATTGGCGCGTCGTCGAGCGTCGAGGCTTGCCTATAGGCTTCCGCGGCGTTCTTGTAGTCTTCCATGAAGAAGCTGTTGTCGCCCAAAAGCCGCAGGCTCCGCGCCCTCGCCCAATCGGGGGCGTTTTTGGCGCGGCTAAGCGAGTCCGCCTTTTTGAGCGCCTCTTTCGGGGGCAGGGTCAGCGCGTAGGAGAGCGCGGCGTTGCAGTCGGACGGGGCGCGCTTGACGGCTTGCTCTAAAAGCGCCTTGGCCTCGGGGGCGTTGCCTTTTTTTAGCGCCTCGGCCGCGGCCTCGGCGTCCGCGTCCGCAACCTGCGCGGGGGCGGCGGAGAGGGCGGCGGCGAAAAGGGCGGCGGCTATCGCCGCGAGTTTCGCGGCAACGCCAGACGGCGGCGCGCGCAACGCCGGGGCCGAGGCCGGCGCCAGCAGACGCTGCGCCCTCGCCGTAAATAACGCGCGCGTCCGCAGCAGCGCGCTAGTCCGCCCAAGCCTCATGCTAATAGGTCTTTCTCCCCAACGGCTTTTAAGGACTCGGTGATTTTTTTGCTCGCCTGGCCCGCCGACTTGCGCAGGCCCTCCATCTCAAATGTGAGCTCCGCCACTACCTCCTCCAGCCGCCGGATCTCCTTCTTCTTGCTGTGGATGCCGGCCTGGCCCGCTATATAGTAGTAGGCGGCGGCAAAGAAACCGAGGAGGAGCCCTATCGCGAAAGTCGCGGCAAGGTACAAGTAGATGGGAATCTCCGGCAGGTTGCACCACGGGATCTTCACCTGCGCCGACGCTTTGAAAGGCTCCTGTATAAATGTAAATATCAGGATGCACGTGATAGCGGCGGTGACGGCGATCACTAGGGACCATTTGACGACTTTCATAAATAAATCCTCCCTTAATCTTTTAATCTTTTAATTTTTTAATCTTTTAATCTTTTAAAGTCAAAATCTTTTAAATTCTTTTTTCAGACGAAGCCTACGGCTTCATAACGTGTGGCGGCTAAAGCCGCCACACAAAGTCAAAGTCAACATCAACGTCAAAATCAACACTCCGCAATCAATGTCATCCCGCTGCTCCTCACCGCCTTTACCTTTAAAATCGTTCCTGCCGCAAGCCCTTCGCAACTAATTAATACTCTTTTGCATCCGGCATCCTGGCCCATCCACGCCAAATCCCTCTTCTGCTGCCTCTCTGTTACTAGGACTTCCAGCTCTTCCCCTACCGTTTTATCGTATATTTCGCGGGTTATCCCGGTTTGCAGGGCTATTAGTTCGGAGAGGCGCGCCATTTTTTCGGCCTTGCTTATCCCCTCCTCCATCGACGCGGCGGCGGTGCCGGCGCGCGGCGAGTAGGCGAACATGAAGGCGGTCGTAAACCTCGCGCAGCGCACAAGCTCCAAGGTCTCGCGGAACTCTGCGTCGCTCTCGGTCGGGAACCCTACCATGATGTCGCTCGTAATGTCGGCACGGGGGAGGCGCGTTCTTATCATGTCAAGCAAGCTGCGGTAGCTTTCGGCGGTGTACTTGCGGTTCATCAGCGCTAATATGCGGTCGGAGCCGGCCTGAACGGGCAGGTGGATGTGGCTCGCGAACTTTTGAGACGACGCGACCACGCCCACCAGCCGCTCGGTGCAGTCCTTGGGGTGGCTCGTGGTGAAGCGTATCCGCTCTAATCCGCTAATCCCGGCCATGCGGGACAGCAACTCCGGAAAATCGATCCCGCCGTGATTGTACGAATTTACGTTTTGGCCTAAAAACGTAATCTCTTTTACCCCCGAACCCACTTTCTCTTTTACTGTTGATTCGATAGCCTCATACGGCACCGACCGCTCGTTCCCGCGAACGTACGGCACGACGCAGTAGGCGCAGTAGTTGTCGCACCCGCGCATCACCGGCACGAAGCCGGTCACCGCCGCCTTCGAGAAGAGCGGCGGCGAGAGGCGTTCGACGCCGCTGACATCGCAGCCGCCGTTGGCGTTTATGCCGACATAAGCGCCGCCCTTAGGAAAATGCGCCTCAACCGCCTCGCCGCTCCGCTCCATCTGTTTCGCGCCGGCGCCCAAGTCGACGCCGGGTATCTCCTCTTTCAGCTTGTCGCCTAGCCTTTCGGCCATGCAGCCTATCACCCACAGCCTCTGCCCCGCCCGCGCCTTCTTGCCGCCGGCGAACTCGGCGATGCGGCTTTTGGCCCGCCTCTCGGCGGCCTCGCGGACGCTGCACGTGTTGACCACAATCAAGTCGCTGTCGGCGGGCGAGCCGCAAAGCTCGAAGCCGCGCCCGGAGAGGAGCGCGCGGACGGCGTCGGAGTCGGCGGCGTTCATCTGGCAGCCGAAAGTCTGGAAGTATACGGATGGCATCAGTTAGGGCCCAACGTACTTGTCTTCCGCCTTGGCCAAAACATCTAGGAACTCGTCGGGCGTCGCGGCCGAAAGCAGGCTCCGCCTGACCTCCTCGTAGGACATTATCCGCGAGAGCGCCGACAGCACCTCGGTGTGCTCGGTCGAGGTGTTTGCGGGGGAGATCATTATGAAGATCAGGTTCACCGGCAGCCCGTCGAGCGAATTGAACTCTATCCCCGCCGCCGAGCGCGCGACGGCCATGTAGAGGCGGTCGATCCCTTGCAGGCGCGCGTGTGGGATCGCGATGCCGTAACCGATGCCGGTGGACATCATTTCCTCGCGCTCGAGTATCCTATTCGCCACCTCCTCCGCGCCGTCAAGCCCGTTGACCGAGCAGACGAAGCGCGCCATGGAGCCTATGGCCTCCAGCTTGTCGGTCAACTGTAGGTCTATGACGACGCCGCTCTTTTGAACCAAGACCTGAACCTATATCATATATCGTCGCCCTCGGGTTTGGCTGGGCGGCGCTTGCGCATCGCCACCGATATGCGCCCCGTGAAGTACACGGCGAAGCCGGCAACCGCGACCGCCACCGCCGCCTGCGGGTAAAACGGCGAGGCGTAGCGCGGCGCGACAAACGCGTAGAACAGAACCCCGACAGCCGCCATGGCGAACCCGCAAAGCATGAGCGTGAAACCGCGCTCGGCGATAAATTCCTTAATAGCGCCCATAACCAATTAGCCCCTTCCCATTGCCGTGTGTTTTTTGAGGATGCAAGTTAGATAAAAATGGTATTTGGGCAGCGGGTTCGTCAATTCTATATGGAAAATCATATCCCGGCGCAATTTTAACCGCCGCCGCGCTGTACAACAATTATATTATATATGGGCTAGCGCCCGATATCGATACATAAAAAACCAACGCATAAAAATAGCAAAAAAAATGGACGCGATTGCACAAAACCCCGGCGTAGAGCTCTGCCGCCTCATCAGCCGCTTTTTGGATTACGCCCAAAAAGAAAAGGGTTACTCGACGCACACGGTGGGGGCTTACAGGAGCGATTTGGCGCAGTTTGTAGAGTTTTTGCTGCACAAGGGCATAGCGCCCACCGCCGCCGCCGCGCTCTCTAAAGCATCGTTGCGGCTGTTCATGTACGATGTGGGCGCGCAGGGGCTAAAGGCCCGCTCGGTCGCCCGCAAGGTCGCCTCCATCAAGTCGCTGTGCCGCTACTGCGTGAAGACGCGCGTTTTAGCGGTCAACCCGTCGAAGGCGCTCGCCACGCCCAAGATGGATAAGCCGCTGCCGGCTTTCCTGACGTCTACGCAGACGGAGGCCATGGAGGAGGCGGCGGAGGGCGACAGCGCGCGCAACCGCGCCATCGTGGAATTCTTCTACGGGAGCGGGATTCGGCTCTCGGAGCTGCACGGGCTGGCTTTCGGCGACATCGACAAGCGCGGCATGACCGTGCGCGTGATGGGCAAGGGGAAGAAGGAGCGGATCGTCCCTGTCACCCCGCAAACCTTAGACGCGCTCGACGCGTACCAAAAGGAGCGCCCGCGCGGGGCGGGGAATGAACCGCAAAGCCCGGTTTTTGTGAACGCCAAGGGCTCGCGCCTGTCAAGGCGGCAAATCGAGAGGGTTGTGAGCGCGTCCCTATCGAATGTCAGCCAGCGGAAGAAGAAAAGCCCGCACGTGCTGCGCCACACTTTCGCGACGCACCTCTTAGACTCCGGGGCGGACATCAGGGCGGTGAAAGAGCTGCTTGGGCACTCGTCTCTGTCGACGACGCAGGTGTACACGCACGTTTCGCGCGAGCATTTGCTGAAAGTGTACAAGCAAGCGCATCCTAGGGCGGAGAAAGATTCGGGGCAATGACAAAATTTTGGCTAAAATTATCTGCGGCAACCGTCGTTGCCGCCGCCGCCCTCATAACCGCCGCCGGGCGGGACAAGGAGCTGCGGCTTGAGGTTACCGTCGGCAGGACGCACTACGCCATAGGCGACACCGTCGTTGTCGGGGTCAAGGCGGCCATCCCGCAGGGCTACCATTTGTACTCAAACCCGCTCGGCCCCGGGATAGGCAAACCGCTCAACCTCTTTGTCAACCAGCCAAGCCGGGACAAGCGCGTACCGTACAGCATAACGTGGATTGAGGCGCGCAAGAGCTTTCCTAAGCGCTACAACCCGCCGATAGGCAGCTGGGTTTGGGCGTATGAATCGGAGGCGTACTTCTTTGTCAAGGGCGTGTTGGTAAAAGACAGCGTTAAGGAGAGCGTTATTGACAGCGCGGCAATTAACGGCGGCGGCGCATTGGCTTTGCCTGCCGCAAAAACGAAAGCCGCGCCGGCCAAAACCAAAGCGGCAAGCGGACGCAAAGCCGCCGCCGCCGATACAGCCGCCGACGCGACGCCCCCGCCAAGCGTTATCGCCTACGAGATAATCGTAGAAGCCCTGATCTGCCAAACCGCCTGCGTCCCGGTTGCCAAAAACGCCCCGTTCGACCTGCCGCTGCCGATAGAGGCCGAGAAGCCCAACCTATCCGCGACCGCCTTTCCCGCCGGGTCAAGCATGCAATCGCGCTACGCGAAGTCCGAACCGGTAGCGTTCAAGGCCGGCGCGCCCGACGCGGCGGCGTTACTGCCCGGCGGCGGCGCGGCGGGGCTAAACGCCGTCAACCTAGATTTGAGCGGGTTGTCAAGCTTGGCGGGGGCGCCGCCCCTATCGCCGCCAATAATAACATCCGAACCGCCGCCCGAAAATCCGCCCGGCGAACCGCGGCAAAGCCCTATTTCCGGCGCCTCTAATAACGGCGACGACGCGGCCTACGGCTACTCGCCGCTCGAGGAGAAGCGCGAATACAACCTGCTCACCGCGATCCTCTTCGCGCTCGTAGCCGGCCTCGCGCTCAACCTGACCCCCTGCATCTTCCCGCTGCTCGGCGTCAGGGCGCTGTCGTTTGCCCAGAGCGCGCTGGAGTCTCGGCGCAGCGCGGTCGTTCGGAGCGTCGCCTTTTCCTTAGGGATAGTGTCGGTATTTTTGCTGTTAGCCGCGTTCGCGGCGTTCGCGGGGTTCTCGTGGGGGCAGCAGTTCCAGAGCCCGGGCATGATGGTCGGG
The DNA here is from genome assembly GCA_031254445.1 of Chitinispirillales bacterium. Classification (GTDB taxonomy): domain Bacteria; phylum Fibrobacterota; class Chitinivibrionia; order Chitinivibrionales; family Chitinispirillaceae; genus GUT77. Next base: position 4,991 of record JAIRUL010000127.1, on the reverse strand, counting down.
ATCATCGCGCTAGTATTCCTCTTCGCGCTTGGCCTATTCGACTTCTACACGCTAAGCGTCCCCGCCGCGATAGGCAACGCGGAACGCAAGGCCAAAGCGAACCTCGCCGGCGATTTCCTCAAGGGCGCGATAGCCACGGTGATGGCCACGCCCTGCGGCGGCCCATTCTTAGGCGCGCTACTAGCGTGGGCGCTGCTCCAAAAGCCGCTAACCATCTTCATCCTCTTCGCCGTGATGGGCGTAGGGATGGCGCTCCCCTACGTTTTCCTCTCGTCAAGCAAGCGGCTAATGGGCCTGCTCCCGAAACCCGGGCGCTGGATAGAGGACTTCAAGCACTTTATGGGCTTCTTGCTTCTGGCTTTCGCGGTGAACATGATGCGAAGCCTTGACCCGCGCTTAACCGCTACGGCGGTCGGAATATGCCTAAGCCTCCTCTTCGCCGCGAGCGTGCACAAGCGCTTCGCGCCGTTTGGCGTATCCGCGCCGCGCCGCGCCGCCGTGGTGTCGATATCGGTCGCGCTTTTAACCATAGGGGCGATAATCTCCGTTGCCTACCTGCGCGTTGACGCGCCGATATTCAATGACGATCAAGCGGAGCAGGCGGACTCGGCGCCGGCGCAGTGGGCTGAGTTCTCGGCGCAAACGCTGAGAGCCGCGCACGCGGAGGGGCGCAGCGTAATCGTGAACTTCACAGCGTCGTGGTGCACGAACTGCAAGCTGAACAAGGCGGCGGCGCTGAACACGGCGGACGCGCGGCGGCTGTACGCCGATAAGAACATCCTCTTGCTGACGGCGGACATCACGAACCACAATCCCGAGGCGCAGGAGCTGCTTCACCATTTAGGGTCAAGGAGCGTGCCTTTTTTAGCGATATTCCCGGCGGACGCGCCCATAAGGCCGGTCGTTATGAGGGACATTATTTCTAAAGATAAGTTTTTGGGGGAGCTGAGGGGTTTGCCTTGACGTTTTTGACGCCATTAATTTTTTGCCTCCCGCCCCGCCATAATATATATTAGTATGGGTTTGCCATGCAGCGCAACCCCCTAGGGCTAGCTAATCACCTAAACCAAGGATCCCGCAGCGCCATGAAAACATTACCGCAACCGTTAGCATCTCCGGCACTTGTGTTCGCGTCAATCCTCGCTCTCGCGGCGGCCGCCGCCCCCTGCCGCGCCGCCCTAAAGAGCGCGTATTTAGACTCGCTGCAAAAGAACTTCTACGTCGAGCACTGCTGCGCCTCGAAGCTCGCCGACTGCGCGAAGAAGAAGCCCGCCTGCAAAATTGCGCCGCGCCTCGCCAACTTCATCGCGTGGATGGACAGCGTGGGCCGCAACAGCGACGAAAAGTTTGACGAAGCGCTTTCCGCGCGCTACTTGTCGCTCGCCGACAAAAAGAAGTATGCCGCCGACGCTAAGGGTTGGCCCCTTATCGGCAACGCCAATGCCCCGCTCACCGTGGTGATGTACATATCGGGAACCTGCCCGACCTGCAAGAGCAACTTTAAGGAGATGCATAGGGAGGTAACCGCAGGCAGCCTAAAGGGCAAGGCGAAGATAATCGTCAAGCCTTTCGGCACCGGCGTGGCCAACAGGGCGCTCGCCGTGGCGCACGATTTAGGCCGCTTCCCGGACTTCATGCTTGCCTTAGCGGAGGTAAAAGTGCGCATCGACGAAGAGGTCTTATACTCGGTTGCCGACAACCTATACTTAGACAGGGACAAATTCAAAGCTTTCGTGGAGTCGCCGGCAACAATGAAACGCGTGGAACAGTCAACCGCCGAAGCGGAACGCAACGGCGTAAGGCTAGTCCCCACCTACCTAATATCCGGCCGGAGATACGAAAGCGTGTCAACGGGCAGGTGGGTTGTGGACGCAATTGAGTATGCTATTGAGGAATAAAGCCTTTTTAGTCTTTTAAGTCTTTAAGCCTTTTAAGCCTTTTTAGCCTTTAAAGCCTTTAAAGCCTTTAAGCCTTTTAAGCCTTTAAGCCTTTTTAGCCTTTTTAGCCTTTTAAGCCTTTAAAGCCTTTAAAGTCAAAGTCTATTATGGGATAATGGGGCGTGCTGCAACCCCCTCCGCCAGAATTCACGGCGTTGCGGTGCCGGCGGCATCGCTCTGTTGTCGCGCGGGGGGCGGCCAGCCTGCCCCGCGCTTAAAAGCAATCCTATGCGTGGCAGGGAGCGCAATGGCGAACGTCAAACCCTCGATTTTGACGTTCGCCATTGCGTCCCGTACCCCATTCAGGGTTGCTGCTAAGTAAAGGCGGGGCTGGCCCCGCTTTTACGACACCAGCGCAAAAGACCCCAGTGCCCCTGCCCCGTAAACCACGGCGCGGGAGTTGCAGAAAATACATTCTCCCATATAAGAATTTGACTTAAAAGACTAAAAAGACTTAAAGACTTAAAAGACTAAAAAGACTTAAAAGACTAAAAAGACTTTTTTGGAGACAATTATGCCTATGGATATATGCGCGCAGCTTGTTACCGAGTTTAGCCTCCAGGAGTTTCAGGTCAAAAGCACCCTTGAGCTTTTCGACGAGGGGGCCACGGTTCCTTTCATCGCCCGCTACCGCAAGGAGCGCACCGGGGAGCTCAACGAGATACAGATACGGGATTTGCAGCACCGTTACGCCTACTATAAGGAGTTGGACGAGCGGCGCGGGGTTATCCTCGACAGCATACGCGAGCAGGGCAAGCTGACTATCGAGCTTGAAGGCAAGATAAACGAGACGCTGAGCAAGACAGTGCTTGAGGATTTGTACCTGCCCTACAAGCCAAAGCGGGCCACGCGGGCTACCAAGGCTAAGGACGCCGGGCTTGAGCCTCTAACGGACTGGCTGTGCGAACTTGACAGCGGCTGGGGCGACGCGCTCGCCAAAGCCGGGGAATTTGTAAACGCGGAGATGGGTATTGACACGCCGGAAAAGGCTATTGCCGGCGCCAAGGACATTTTGGCGGAGCGCCTCTCGGACGACGCGGACATCCGCTTGTGGATGCGCGAGCTGGCGGCGGATCAGGGCTTTATAGCGAGCGCGGTTCGGAAGGAGTTCGAGGGGCAGAAGAGCAAGTACGAGATGTACTACAACTATAGGGAGAAGGCGTCGGCGATCCCCTCGCACCGCATTTTGGCGATGCTGCGCGGCGAGCGCGAGAAAGTGCTCCGCCTCTCGCTTGAAATGCCCGCCGAGTCGGCGGTTCAGTATCTTTGCAGCCGGATTGTCAAGCATCCACAGAGCGCGGCGGCACCGTATTTGCGCGAGGCGGCGGCTGATTCGTTCGACAGGCTGCTTCTGCCGGCCACGGAGACGGAGGCGCGCTGGGAGATGCGCGAGAAGGCGGAGGACGAGGCCATTAAGGTCTTCGGCAACAACCTCGAGGCGCTGCTTTTAAGCGCGCCGGCGGGGCGCAAGACGGTCATAGGGGTCGACCCTGGATTTCGGACGGGGTGCAAGGTCGTGGTGGTTGACGACACGGGAAAGTTCATCGAAAACGCGGTTATCTACCCCCACGAGCCGCATAAAGACGTAGACAAATCGCGGGCGGTCTTGCTTGCGCTTGTGCAGCGCCACGGGGCGCGGCTCATCGCCATCGGGAACGGGACGGCGGGGCGCGAAACGGACGAGTTTGTGAGGGAGGCCATAAAGGACGTCCCGCCCGAAGAGCGGCCGCTTAGCGTTGTGGTGAGCGAGGCGGGGGCGAGCGTCTACAGCGCGTCGGACGTTGCCATTAAGGAGTTTCCAAGTTTGGATTTGACGGTGCGCGGCGCTATCTCCATCGCCCGCCGCCTGCAGGATCCGCTTTCCGAACTTGTCAAGATAGACCCGAAGTCCATAGGCGTGGGGCAGTACCAGCACGACGTCAACCAAGTACGCCTCAAGGAGTCGCTTGACGAGGTGGTAGAGAGCAGCGTAAACCGCGTGGGCGTAGACGTGAACCTCGCGTCGGAGGAGCTGCTCAAGCACGTGTCGGGGCTAAATAGGCTCATAGCGGAGAACATCGTCAACCACAGGAACAAGCACGGCGCGTTCTCGCGCCGCGAGGATTTGCTGGAGGTCGCGGGGCTCGGCGACAAGAAGTTCCAGCTCTCCGCGGGATTCCTGCGGATAACGGGGAGCGGGAACCCTCTTGACAATTCCGCCGTCCACCCCGAGTCTTACGAAACCGTCAACAAAATGGCGGAGCGGCTGAAGACGACGATACGCGATCTCATCGGCAACACGGTATTATTGAGGAGCGTCAACAAGGAGGATTTCGTTACCGAGGAGGCGGGCCTGCCGACGATAACCGACATCCTCTCCGAGCTAGAGAAGCCCGGGCGCGACCCCCGCGCCGAGTTTAAGTACGCGCGGTTCGACGATGGCGTAACGGATCTCGCGCACCTCAAGGAGGGGATGATACTAGAGGGGGTGATAACGAACGTGGCCAACTTCGGGGCGTTCATAGACGTGGGCGTGCACCAAGACGGGCTAATCCACATCTCGGAGCTATCGCACTCTTTCGTCTCCGACCCGAAGGCCGTGGTCAAGGCGGGGCAAGTGGTAAAGGTGAGGGTGGTGAAGGTCGACGCGGAACTAAGGCGGATAGCGCTGTCGATGAAGCTCGATGGGGACGCCGGGGCGCCGCCGGTTAAGCCCAAGCCCGAACACGGCGGGGCCGGCCGCCCGAGGCCGGCGGCAGCGGCGGTTCCGCGCCCGCAGCAAGAGGCGCCGTCCATCCAATCGCTGAAGGAGAAGTTCGGCAAAGCGGACAGCGGCAAGCGCCCGCTCAAGACAATCAAGCCGCCGATTAACATTAAAAAGTTGCTGCCGTAAGCGCTTTATTGTATATTACATGGGTAGTTTACGCGTTATTTTATCATTAATAAACCTTTTTAAGGAGAAAGATGGATACTACGAGGACGCTGGCCGTCATAAAGCCTGACGCGGTTCGAGACAAGAACGCCGGAAGGATACTAACCATGATCGAGGAGAGCGGCCTTACGGTAGAGGCGATA
>JAIRUL010000117.1 GCA_031254445.1 Chitinispirillales bacterium | reverse complement strand
TCTGCGCCACACGTTATGAAGCCGTAGGCTTCGTCTGAAAAAGATTTAAAAAAGAATTTGACTTTAAAGACTTTGACTGTATTTTTACAAAAAAAATATAATACTATTGACACAGCATTGCGGAAAAAAGTATTATTAGGTAATATGGCTTTTTGATGTTGAACATTTTCTATCGGATTGCACCAAATAAGGAGGTCCTCAAAATGTCGAGGATGTTGAGGGGCGCGGCGCGTTCCGCGCTTGTGCTGTCTATAGCGTTTATGTTGGGCGTTGCGGGTTGCGGCGGTTCTAAGACCGGCGGCGGGGGCGGCGGCTCCTCCAGGGGGAGCGGCAAGAAGCTGAACGAGGCGGATCAGGCGCGGTTAGACGAGGCGCGCAGGTCCGCCGAGGAGGCAGAGCGCAAGCTCTCCGAGCTCAGGTTGGAGCGCATGCAGCTTGAGGGCGACGGGAAATAGCGCGCTCGCTAACCGCCGATGTCTAACGGCTCAAAGAGTGAGACGCGCGGTATCCGCGCCGTCCGCAAGCGCGTCGGCTTGCGCGTGCGGCAGTGGCTGCGCAATTTTGCGCCGCCTATGCTTTTGGCGGCTTTTTCCGGTTGCCTTTTGCTGCTCTTCCCCTACGACGACATTGCCCGCAAGTTCGATCTGCCTAAGGCCGGCGCGGCCTCCAAGGAGACCGTCATCGCGCCGTTTACTTTCGATATCATACGCACGCAAGAGGAGTTGGAGCGCGAGCGCAAGCGGGCTATGGATCAGGTGCTTTTGGTCATGGACTACGACACCGCGGCGAGCGCCGAGGCGTTCCGAAAAATCGCGGAGGTTTCCGACGCCATCAAAAGCGTCTCCGCCGGCGCCAAGGCGCATGATTCGCTGAGGGAGGCGAGCCATTCGCGGCTCTCCCGGGATCTCTCCGGCAAGGCCGTCGAGACGCTGCTGCGCCGCCCAACGCTTGTCGACGAGGCCTATCGGCTTCTCTCCGAGCTTACGGAGCGCGGCGTGTCGGCCACGCTGCTCTACGCCCCGAACGAGGAGCTAAACGAGCGGCGCATCCGCTTCAACGCCACCTTCGAGTCCAACCAGCCGTACGCGAAGAAGTACGTCACCGTTAGGCGCGACGGCAGGGATGGCATGGTCGCCGTCTCCGACATCCCCGTGAAAGAGGCCGCCTTAGAGATGGCCACGTCAAAGCTTAAGCGCGAGCAGGGGATGGACGACGGGGGGCTGAACACCGTCTACGAGCTGCTTCACGCGTGCGCGCGCCCGAACGTGCGGGTCAATAACCGCGAGACCTCCGACAAGCGCCGCGAGGCCGCCGACGAGGTGCTCGAGGTCAGCGGCAAGGTCATAAAAGACACGGAGATAGTCCGCAAGCACCAGGAGGTAACGCCGGAGGTAGTCCAGAGGCTGCGCTCCCTTCACGTGGCGATGGAGCGCATAGAGCACAGCGCCGAGAAGCGCCGGGCCGACGCCGCCTACGCCGGGCAGGTCATGCTGCTTTTGATACTGCTGTGCTTCTTAGCGTTCTATATGAAGAAGTACAAGCCGAGCTTGGTAGCCAACCCTAAGGGTTTGCTCGCGCTCTGCATAATCGCCCTATTGCAGATATTGGCGATAAGGCTCGGCACCGAGTACTTCCCGAAGCTCTTCGAGGGGTGGGAGAAATCTACCGCTATCCCCGAATACCTGATTCCGGTGACGATGGGCGCGCTCCTTTGCACGATCCTCTTCGGCATGCAGGTTAGTATGCTCGTCAGCCTCTTCATAGGGATATACTTCGCCGTGGTGACGGGTTTCAACCACTACTTCTTCCTCTACGCGTTCCTGAACTCCGTGGTCGCGGCGTTTCTCAACTACCGTATCCGCTACCGCTGGCACTTCTTCAAGGCCATACCGCCCATGGCGCTCGTGGCCGTGATAATCATAGCCGCCTGGCAAATGATGGGTTGGCGCTTCGACACGTTCTTAGTGAACATAGCCTGCGCCTTAGCGGGAATCTTAGTCTCGGTCTTCACCGCGATGATGCTGACCCCGTTTTTCGAGCGGGTCTTCGACATCACCACCGACATGACGCTGATAGAGCTCTCCGACATGAACCACCCGATTCTGAAGAAGCTGTCGATAGAGGCCGCCGGAACGTACAACCACAGCGTGCTGGTAGGCAATCTCGCCGAGTCCGCCGCGCAGGCCGTGGGGGCGAACGCGCTCCTTGCGCGGGTGGCGTCGTACTACCACGACATCGGCAAGATAGACAAGCCGGATTACTTTGTAGAAAACTGCCTCGGCGACAAAAACCGCCACAACAAGCTCTCCCCGACGATGAGCGCGCTCATCATTTGCTCGCACGTCAAAGAGGGCGTAGACCTTGCCAAAAGGTACAAGCTGCCCAAGGTCATACAAGACATAATCCTCCAGCACCACGGCGACAGCTCGGTCTCTTTCTTCTACGAAAAAGCGCTCGAGCAGGATCCCCACAAGCAGGTGCAGGAAAAAGATTTCCACTACCCGGGCCCCACCCCGCAAACAAGGGAAGCCGCGATAATAATGTTAGCCGACTCGGTGGAAGCCGCCTCTAGAAGCCTTGCCACAAGCTCCCCCAAGCTTTTGCGCGAGTTGGTCAAAAAAATAATCAGGGATAAATTTTTGTCATCCCAGCTGGACCAGTGCAATCTAACCCTAAGGGACCTAAACGACATTACGGACGGGTTTATGCCGGTGCTGCAGGGGATATTTCATTCCAGGATTGAGTATCCGAACAAGTAGGCTTTGTTTTTTTGACGTTTTAAACGATAAATATTGCGTACGGATTGTTTTTGCCTGTCCATTTATTATATTGATATTTTGACTTTAAAGATTTTAAAGACTTTGACTTTTATCAAGAGGAGCAAAAAGAAAATGACCGCCCCGTCTTTCAGCCGCAAGCACTTTTTCATTGACCGCAACATCCAAGGCCGCTACATGCTGACGTTCTTGGTACCGATGGTGATCATGCTCGCCTTTATGCTCTTGACGCTCTACTTGGCGTCCCACACCATCATTTCGACGTCGTCCAAGATAATGAAGCGCGAGATCGACAACACCATCGCGATGGAGACGCAGGATCAAATCGAGCCTACGGCGGAGCAGTACGCGCGGGCTATGGACCAGATACGCACGAAAGTGCGCGACTTCGGCAACATCGGCGATATAAAGCGGGAGTTTGCCGGCACGCTCCTGTGGGTCTTCGGCGCGGGCATCCTGCTCGTGGTCTTGCAGATAGTGATGATGACGGTTTTCTTCTCGCACAAGCTGGCCGGCCCCGTGTTCCGCTTCGAGAAAGCGTGCCGCAACGTTATCAACGGGAGCTACACGGACGTGATAGTGCTGCGCAAAGGCGACCAAATGCTCGCGCTCTCGCTGCTCCTGAACGAGGCGATCCGGGTCAGCGGCAAGCGGATAGTGGAGCTGGAGGAGAAAGTCGCGGAGCTTGAGGGGAAGAAAGAACCTTATCCGCCGCGCGGCTGAGAGCAAGCCGTCACAAACGACAAAAACAATTTTTTACTAAACTCGTCATCCAAACTGTGCTCAGGGTGCCACTGAACCGCCCACACGAATTTCCGGCTAGGCATATACGCCGCTTCCGCAAGGCCATCCTCCGCTTCTGCCATGCACACGAGCTCAGGCGGTAAATATTTGACGCCCTGGTGGTGGCAGCTGTTCACGGCGATTTCGTCCGCGCAAAAAAGCGCGTGGAGGGGGGTGCCGGGGTTGATTTTAACCCTATGGGACGGCTGGCCGTAGGGCGGTTTTTGCTGATGGCTTAGCTTTGCGCCGCCGCCCTTTTGCTCGGTTCCCAAATCCTGATACAGCGCCCCGCCTAGAAACGCGCTCAGAAACTGGATGCCCCGGCAAATGCCGAAAGCCGGTTTGTCAAGCCTCGTCACCGCGACGGAAAAGAGCGTGGACTCCATCTCGTCGCGCCGCGCGCAAACCTCGCCGCAGCATTCGCGCATCTCCTCGCCGTAAACGATAGGCGAGACGTCTTGGCCGCCCGTGAAGAGGATGCCGTCAACCGCGCGGCACATCTGCTCAAGCGTAGGCTTGTCCGTCGTAAGCGGAAGCATGACTGGCGCCCCGCCCGCCAGCAAGACTCCGTCCATGTAGCCCGGCAGCATCCAAAGGCTGCTTTTTTCTTCGTCCCAGAGCGGGACGATTCCGATCAGCGGTTTGTCCATATTGTTGGCGCCCTTGTTTGTTCTTTAGAAAGCATATATAATATACTACATCCGGCCTGTGAAATCAATACCGCCCGAAAATAAACGCTTCGGAGAGTTCGGCGCAATATATATTAATAGTCACCATGCCCAAAAAGGACCCGGTACCGTTGAACATCCTAGAAAGCGTAAACACCCCCGCCGACGTGCGGGCGCTCCCCGCCGACAAGCTCCCCGCCCTCGCGCGGCAGATACGGGAGTTTCTCATTGAGAACATCAGCCGCACGGGCGGGCACTTGGCCTCGAGCCTCGGCGCAGTGGAGCTTACGCTGGCGCTCCATTACTGCTACGACACGCCTAGCGACAAGATCGTGTGGGACGTCGGGCATCAGGCCTACCCGCACAAGATCATCACGGGGAGGCGCGGGCAATTCTCCACGATACGCCAGCACGGGGGGATCAGCGGGTTCCCGCGCATATCAGAAAGCCCCTACGACAGCTTTTCGGTCGGCCACGCCTCCACCTCCATAAGCGCGGCGCTCGGCATGGCGATCGGGCGCGACATTTTAGGCGAGAAGCACTCGGTGGTCGCGGTTATAGGCGACGGGTCGATGAGCGGCGGGCTCGCGTTCGAGGGGCTGAACAACCTCGGATCGTCCTCCACGGCCATGACGGTGGTGCTGAACGACAACGAGATGTCTATCTCGCGCAACGTGGGGGCGCTCTCGCGCTACTTCAACCGCGCGCTGACGGACAAGCGGTACAACAAGCTCAAGGATTACGTTTGGGATCTTCTCAGCGACCGCGCGGTCATCGGCAAGGGCATACGGGACATCATCCGCAAGGTGGACAACGGCATCAAGCACATGATTATCCCGGGCAAGTTGTTTGAAGACATGGGGTTGCGCTACTTCGGCCCGATAGACGGGCACAATCTGGCGGATATGATAGAGGTCTTTTCGTCGATAAAGGAGCTCTCTAGGGGTCCTGCGCTCGTGCACGTCGTAACTAAGAAGGGCAAGGGGTACCGCCACGCGGAAAACAACGCCACGAAGTTCCACGGCGTGAGCAAGTTCACGCCGGAGACGGGCGTCGTGATAAAGCCCGCCGCGCACGTCCCCACCTACAGCGGCGTCTTCGGCGCGGCGATGGTAGAACTTGGGCATACGAACCCAAAGTTGGCCGCCATCACCGCCGCTATGCCGGACGGGACGGGGCTGAACGATTTTAGGGACGCGTACCCCGATAGGTTTTTCGACGTGGGGATAGCGGAAGGCCACGCCGTGACTTTCGCCGCCGGGCTTGCGCTAAAAGGGCTGCGGCCGGTGGTCGCCATCTATTCGAGCTTCTTGCAGAGGGCCTATGACCAGATAATGCAAGACGTTGCGTTAGACGGCATAAACGTGGTTTTTTGCATCGACAGGGCGGGCCTCGTTGGCGACGACGGCCCAACGCACCACGGCAACTTCGACGTATCCTACCTGAACACCGTGCCGGGCGCGGTCATCATGGCCCCTAAGGGCGGGAAAGAACTGCGGGACATGCTATTCACCGCCATAGGCCACGAGGGCGGCCCCGTGTTCATCCGTTACCCGCGCGGAAACGCGCCGTTCGGCGGCGGTTCCGCCGAGTTCGAGGCGATAGAGATAGCGTCGCCGATGGTCGTCAAACAGGGAAAAAAGGCTGCCCTGCTGTCGCTCGGCGATATGTACCCCGACGCCCAAAAAGCGTGTGAGATGCTTTCGGCGCAAGGCGTTAGCGCCGGGTTGATCGACGCCCGGTTCGCCAAGCCGCTTAGCATTGATTTTTACAAAAAGCTATTTTCGGACTACGAGCTGGTAGCAACCCTAGAAAACAACACCTTGGCCGGCGGCTTCGGCTCGTCCGTCCGCGCCCTCGCGGCCGAGTTAAACAGCCATTCCCAAATAATAACCATAGGCCTCCCCGACAAATTCATCCCCCACGGCGACGTTGCAAAGCTGAAAGCGGAGATCGGCTTGACGCCGGAGGATATTGCCAAGAGGGTGCTGGCGGGGTTGCGAGGGTAAGGTTTTTTGAGTTTTGCGTGTCCCATCATATATATTATTTATTCGATGCGATCTTAAAATTTGAGAGGTATTTTGATGTCCGATAAATTGTCGTTCCGCCTCACCGCCTCCGACGCTTCTTCCGCTGCGAGGGCCGCCACGTTCTCCACTGCGCACAGCACGGTGGAGACCCCGGTATTCATGCCGGTGGGCACGCAGGCCACTGTGAAGTCGATGTCGCCTTTGGAGCTGCGGCAGTGCGGTTGCCCCATAATCCTCGCCAACACGTACCATCTGCACCTGCGGCCTGGTTCGGCGCTTATCCGCGAGGCGGGCGGGCTTCACAAATTTGAGGGGTGGAACGGTTCTATTTTGACCGACAGCGGCGGTTTTCAGGTTTTTAGCTTGCGCGACATCTCCAAAATTACCGACGACGGGGTTGAGTTCCAGTCCCACATAGACGGGTCGCGCCATTTTTTTTCGCCGGAGAAAGTGATGGAGATACAGCACGACCTCGGCGCGGACATCATCATGGCCTTCGACGAGTGCCCGCCGTCGAGCGCGGACGCGGCTAAGGTCAAGGCGGCGGTCGACCGCACGCTTATTTGGGCGGCCCGGTGCCGCGAGCATCACCACAAGCTGCACTTCCACCACGGTTACTCGCAGCAGCTTTTCGGCATTGTGCAGGGCGGGGTAGTGGAGGAGCATCGGGAACGCTGCGCGAGGGAGCTTGTCGCGATGGATTTCCCCGGGTATGCGATCGGCGGCCTTGCGGTGGGCGAGAGCATGGAGGCGATGTACAAGGTAGCGGCGTTCACGGCGGGGAAGCTGCCCCAAGACAAGCCGCGCTATCTTATGGGGGTGGGGACGCCTATAGACATATTGGAGTGCATATCGGCTGGGGTCGATATGTTCGATTGCGTTTTGCCTACGCGCAACGCCCGCAACGGGTCGGCGTTTACGAGTAGGGGGAAAGTGAACATCCGCAACGCCGCGTATACGAAAGATTTTGATCACCCGCTTGACGATGGTTGCGGCTGCTACGCGTGCAGCAACTTTAGCCGCGCCTACATCAGGCACTTGTATATGGCGGGAGAGATTTTGGCTATTAGGCTTATGACGCTGCACAACATACACTTTTATATGGAGCTTGCAAGGGGCGCGCGCGAGCATATCCTTGACGGGACGTTTGGCGAGTGGAAACGCGAGATGATTGCCGAGATGTCAATCGACGAGCCCGATAACTAGTAGGCGCGGCTAGTTTTATAAGTTAATATCGATAAGGAGACTTGTTTAATGAAAGTAAAAAGCCTCAAGGGGCTGGCGTTGCGCTTTATCATTCCGATGGCAATCATAACCTATATACCATTCGTCGCGCTGAATTATTATGTAAGCTACGACAATGCGAGCGCCGTATTTAGCGAGAAAGCTAAATCGGCCTCGCACGCCGCTTACGAAAGCGAAATCAGGGCGGCGGCAATGCGCTCGGCTGTAACCGTTTCCGCTATCCCTACAATATGGCTGATCTCCGTAGTAATCGGCATCTTGG
>JAIRUL010000094.1 GCA_031254445.1 Chitinispirillales bacterium | reverse complement strand
TTGAAAAGAAAGGCCATTGCCATGAAACCATCGCCAACCAACGGTAGCCTTACCGATGCCGGATTGTCCCGCCGCGGAGCGCTCGCCGGGGCTGCCGCCTGCGCCCTCGGCTTTGTCGCCGGCGCAAGCGCGCGCGCGTTTGAGTTTGACGGGGGGCTTGCCCCGCTTGAAGCAAAGACGGCTCCGGCGGATCGCGCCACCCGGATACTGCCGCCGGGTTCCGACAACGCCAAGAGCTTTGCTAGGCTCTGCAACGGCTGCCAGCTGTGCGTCTCCGTCTGCCCGAATCAGGCGCTGCGGCCTTCCGAGAGCCTTTCAACGTTTATGCAGCCGTACATCTCCTACGAGCGCGGCTACTGCCGGCCCGAGTGCGTGAAGTGCTCGGAGGTCTGCCCGACTGGGGCGATACGGCCAATCACAACCGCCGAGAAGTCGGCGACGCAGATAGGCGTTGCGAAGTGGGATAAGGGATTGTGCATTGTCAACAGAGATAACGCAACCTGCGACCTGTGTTCGCGCAAGTGCCCCGCGGGCGCAATCGCCATGATCCCGCAGAGCGCGGGCGACATGGCGTCGCCGATGATTCCGATGATTGACGCTAACCGCTGCATAGGCTGCGGGGCTTGCGAACACCTGTGCCCGTCACGGCCTAATAGCGCTATTTTTGTGGACGGGGTCGAGGCGCACCGCATGGTGTAGGTTTTTCGTTATGCTACTTACCGCCAATGAGCGCAAGCGCCTCTTCCATGGTCTCAACGCACTTAACGATCCTGTATATCGACACGGCGTCGATCGCCACTTTCGCGTATCCGGCCGCGCCGGCCATTACAAACGTGCCGCCGAGCTCCTCGCACTGCAGGTGGAGCCTCACCATCATGCTAAGCGCGCTGGAGTAGATATTTGTTACTTCCGCCAGATTAATCGCCACCCTGCCCTTACCCTGCGCTTTTAGCTTGTCGGCGATTTCGCTTAACGCCTGCGCCCTCTGCATGTTCATGGAACCGCTGCACTCTATGATCACCGTGTCGTTTGCGCCGTAACTGACCGTCACGCCGTGGCGGCGGTTTATCGCGTCGTAGTAGTTGCACCGGAGGCACTTCTCGTTATCGGCGTCCGTCCACGCGGGGTCGCCGCGCTTCAAAATCCAGCACGATATGTTCTCCATATCGCCCGGGTTATTGCGGAAGTTGCGGTAAACGATGCACGCCGCCCTCTGCTCTTCCGTACATCCGGCCATTTCGTAGCAATTCATTGCGTCCAGCCTTCAATAAAGGTCTATTTCAAAATCGACGCCATCTTATAATAATTTTTTAACCTCTTAGCGCCGGCTCCCTATCAAATGTTGATATAGCTCTATCTGCTTCGCGGTGATACGCTCCCACGAGAAAAATTTGCCGACGCGCTCCCTGCAATTTTTCGCAAGCTCTGCTGACAAATCGGGGTTGCCGCATAGCCTGCATATCGCAGCGGCTAGCTCTTCCGGCGACTTTTCCTTTACCAGCAGCCCAGTTTTATTATCGATGATAACATCGACGATCCCGCCTACGCCGCTCGCTACAATAGGCACGCCGTATTCCGCCGCCTCTATCATCACAACGCCTAAGCCCTCGGTGTCGCCCCGCGAATCTACTATCGCCGGCAGCACGAAGCATCCGGCGGATCTGTACTCTTTCTCTAGGTCCTCGTTTGACAGCTTCCCCAAAAACACGACCTGGCCTGGCGCTTCACGCGCGGCCTGCGCTTTCAGCTTCTCCGTTTGATCGCCGCGCCCCACTATCCGCACCTGATATTTATCCGCGTCGAGCAACGCAGCCGCCTTGATCAAATAGCCGATGCCTTTCCTCTCGATATGGCGGCCAACGAAGAGGGCATTGTATTTGCCGTTGCCCACGCGAGCCGCGCACTCCCGCCGGCTGCCGAATGTTGTCCCGTACGGGGAGATTTCTATTTCGCGCGGGTAAACCTCCGTTATTCTTTTTGCCGTGAAAGAGCTGTTTGCAAAAACAGCGTCGGCGCGTTTTATGAAAAATTTAAGAAACGGCTTGATCCACTTTTTCTTGCGCATGAGCAAAAGCTCCGCGCCGTGAAAATTTAAAACTATCGGGAACCTATAAAATATTTTTGTAAAAAAAGCCATAAACGCGTGCGGGAAAGGCCAGTGGACGTGGATAATTTTCGGCTTCAGCTTAAAGCACAAGAAAAGCGTTTTTAGCGAGCCGGAGATAACGTAGGGGACGGCGAGCAGCTGCAAAAAAGGGTTCTTCGCTATCTTGGACGGCGCGCCCTCATCGTGGGTCAAGATTTCCAATGCTGCAGGCGCGTACCTATACCTATAAACCCGCACCCCGTCCACCGCGTGGCTTTTGAGCCCTTTGTGCGACGGGGCGACGACGGACACGCCGCACCCCCCCTCGGCGAGCTTGCGCAGCGACGCCCGAAGCCAAGGCACCTCCGTATCCTCTTGGCTGCGCGGATAAACGGAGGTCAGAACCAATACGGATACTTTCATTTGATTTATCATTAATTAAGCCAACGTCTTTAAAAGATTAAAATCAAAAATCTTTATTTTTTAATATATATCATACCAGCCCAAAACCGCAACAATCCGCGCCAAGAATTATTTTTTGGCATCGGGTTTGCCCAATTATTATATTATGGAATTGCATCTTCTATAAGGAGAGGTGCCCGAGCGGTTTAAGGGGCACGCCTGGAAAGCGTGTGTACGGGTCCCCGTACCCAGGGTTCAAATCCCTGCCTCTCCGCCATTTTTTGCCGGCGCGCCGGCGGCTGCCGCTTCGCGAAGCCCACGCGGGCACCGCATGTAGCGCGCGTATCGACTATTACGGGACCAGGCCCTGCGCAACCGTAGGCTGTGAACCCCGCCAGGCCCGGAAGGGAGCAACGGTAAGCGGACGCTTGGTGTGCCGCAGGTAAGCTTGGTCCTTTTCTCTTTTGCGGGTGGGATAATGGGTTATATCGTTTTCGCGCGAAAGTGGCGGCCACGCGGCTTCGACGACGTGGTCGGGCAGGAGCACATCGTAGGCACCCTGCGCCGAGCCATCGAAAAAGACCGGGTCGCCCACGCATACATCTTCACCGGCACGCGCGGGGTAGGCAAGACCACAACCGCGCGCATACTCGCCCGCGCCCTCAACTGCGAGAAAGGGCCGACCGTCTCGCCCTGCGGCGAGTGCACCGCCTGCAAGGAGATCCTAAGCGGCTCCAGCTTAGACGTGATGGAGATCGACGGCGCCTCCAACAACAGCGTCGACGACGTCCGCGAACTGCGCGACAACATCGGGTACTCCTCTATGGCGGGGCGCTACCGCGTTGTAGTGATAGACGAAGTGCACATGCTCAGCAAGAGCGCTTTCAACGCGCTTTTAAAAACCCTCGAAGAGCCGCCGCAAAACGTAATCTTTATCTTGGCCACCACCGAACCGCTGAAGATTCCGGCGACCATCCACTCCCGCTGCCAGCGGTACGACTTCAGGCGCGTGAGCGCCGAGCGGATCGCCGCGCACCTGTCCAAAATCTGCGAGGCGGAGGGCGTAAAGTTCGACAAAAGCGCGCTGGCGCTCATCGCCAACAAGGCCGAAGGCAGCGTGCGCGACTCGCTGAGCCTCTTAGACCAAGCATGCTCCTTCTGCGGCGACAGCCTCTCCGAAAAAGAGGTGCGCTCCGTCTTGGGCCTCGTTGGGACGGACGTCTACCGCGAGCTAATGAAAAACATCGGCGAAAAAAATCAGGCCGCCGCGCTCGAGTCAATCCAAAAAACGCTCTTCGACGGCTTCGACCTGCACGAGTACGTCACCGGACTGCAAGAGCACTTGAGAAACCTGCTCTTCGCCAAAATCCCCGGCGCGCTACAGGCGCGCGGGATAGACATAGAAGCGGGCGAGGCGAAAGTTTACGCGCAGGAATCCGCAGCCTTCGCGGAGGCGGATCTGCTGCGCATGGCGGAGATAATAAGGCGGGCGGAACAAGAGCTGCGCTGGAGCGCCTATCCGCAGTTTTTGGTGGAAGTGACGGTGCTGAAACTCATCTACCTAGACAGCTCCGCGAGCATCGAAGAGCTAATTAAACTCGCGGCTGAGGGCGGGGGCGGCGGGTCATCGGTTCTCATTGTCGATGACGTAAAAAAAAAAGTGAATTGACGGATGCGCCGTGGGATGATGGGGTTGGCGGGAGCGGGGGGGATGGCGGCGGTATCAATGATAATGGCGTTGATGCGATCGGTAATGTCAATAATGCCGGTAATATCAACAATAAGAATAACGGTAGTGTCAATGCAAGCAACGCCAAAAAAGCAAGCATCGAAGAGGATGTCAAGAGAGAGCCGATCATTCAAACTATTATAGATGTGTTTGACGGTGAAGTGTTAAGTTAGGTTGATGTTGACTTTGATGTTGATGTTGACTTTGATGTTGACTTTAAAATCAAAATCTTTAAAATCTTTTTCAGACGAAGCCTACGGCTTCATAACGTGTGGCGGCTAAACAAAGTCAAAGTCTTTTTTAAAATCTTTTTCAGACGAAGCCTACGGCTTCA
>JAIRUL010000061.1 GCA_031254445.1 Chitinispirillales bacterium | reverse complement strand
AACATCAAAACCATCCACACCGCCGCCTTTGACTTTGACGTTGACTTTGTGTGGCGGCTTTAGCCGCCACACGTTATGAAGCCGTAGGCTTCGTCTGAAAAAGATTTTAAAGAATTTAAGACTTTGACTTTAGGCTTCGTCTGAAAAAGAATTTAAAGGTTTAAAAGATTTTGACTTTCTATCGTTTCTGTTTTTACCAGCATTCCATTTGCAATAAAATTATCGCTTTCGGAAAGCTCTATTGTGTATGTGGTCTGTTGCATATCAATTTTTTCTATGCCGAGAATTTTCATGAAACTATTTTTCTCAGGCATAAAAACGCGGTCGCCGATTTGCAATTTTTCAATTTTTGTTTTGTGAATATAATCTTTGTTCGCTTTTTTTGCATCTGCGGCAGCCCAAACATTTCTTTCAATCCAAAACGGGTGGTCTGTTGTTGCAACTATTTCATTGTCGGCAAATTTTAATTTCAAAAGATTGGAATGCGGCGCGGAAACCAGTTTTGTAACTTTTGAATCAATCAACTTTTTATTCTTAAAATCATAGCTTTTTACCAAGTCGCCCTCTCGGATTAACTCAATGTTTTTCAACGAATTGTCTTTCATGAAAATTTGTGTTCCTGCCGCGAAGCAATGCACATCGATTCCGTCAAAATAAATTTCGGAAATCGCCGCGTCTTCATACTTATCGCCCGGATAGACATCGAGGATTTCAAATTTCAGCGTCCATCGCGGCAACTTAGCTAACTCATCAAATATTTTATTTGCTCTCTCGCTAGTCATAACCCCATCCCAGTCGGGCCGTTTTCCAATAGGCGCAAATTCAAAAAACTGCTCTCGGCGGCAATCTTCCAAATTCAAAATCGCGGTCGGCTTATCGTCAATATACATTTTAAGTTTTTTCACCCGCGAGTTTTCACGAAACGCCTTTTCCGATTTCACATAACCGGTTACGACAATAACGCTTGTAATTCTCGGCGCGGTCGGCTTGAAATAATAAGTGACATATTCCCCTATGCCCTGCCCCGCTACGCCTTCAACCCAAGCGCTTTCACAAGAGAAATCGTGGATATTTTCCGGCAAATAGGTGATTTCCGCGTTGTTCGATTTTAAGTATGACGAGGCGGAGATGCTGTCGGGTCCGCCGCCGCAATACCAACTGCACCCTCCGCCAACGACATACCAATAGCCCTCCGTCGTTTCATTAACGCCGAGTTTGCCAGCAAGCTTCCTTTGTTTAGCGGTTAATTTATCATAATCCCACTCAGCTTCGCTCAAAACCTCCATAATTTTATTATATTCAGCCTCGTCTTTTTCGTTGAATTCTCTTCCAAGTTTTGGGTACATTTCCTTTATTGAAGAACCAAGCCCAAAACTGCAAGGCGTTTTGCCGCCGGTCGCATGTTTAACCCAACCGCCGTTGAAACTCGCTTTTGAGAGCTTGCCGTCTTTTTCGCAAGCGGTGAAACTGCCTGCGAAGTAACCGCTCGTTTTGCTCTCTTTTTCGTTCAGGTTATAGCTTCCCTTTATTTCAGTTTCGCCATTGCCGCATGAGCCGCCTGCGGTGGCGCTGCTAATTGTCAGCGTTCCGCTGAAAGCGTCTTCCGCAGCGGCGGTTTTTGATTTGCCGCTTACGGAATAAGAGCTGCCGCTTTTGAAAACTTTCTGAAAGGACATTTCTATTGGGCGGCTTTTTCCAGTCGCGCCAAGCGTGCCGGCTGCAAAATGCGTTTGCAGTGCGGTAGAGTAATCGGCGCGGGGCAACGGCGTAGCTGTTTTGGGGGCGGTGGCGGCCGTCAGCGCGATGGCGAAGATAGGGATGAGGCGGGACAGCGTTCTTTTGATTTTGATGTTCATGGCGGCCTCCTTGTTTTACTGCGTTGGTAATGCCCTGCAACCTACTGGGAGTACGATAGTGTTAATATACGTTATGGCGGTGGAAAATTGCAAGAAATGTATTTGTCCCGCCCTAAAAACGTACAAAAAATCGCCACAAGCTCCTATGCGGACACAAAAAAAATCAACATCAACCCAAAAACGCCCATCCTATACATCGCCTAGAAACCCATGCGGGAGAAGGGCGGACACATAGGTCCGCCCCTACGATGGCATTATCGTAATACAAAAAACAATCCATCCATAAATACCTACTGCCGCGTCATTCCTTAAACGCAAACGGGATGGTAACCACCGTAATGTCTTTGGGCTCATCAATCCGCCCAAAGTCCCATTTTAAAACGATTTCTACTACGTTGCCCTCAAACTCGGGATCGTCTATCGTCGAACTCGATTTTACAACTTCGGCAGAAACCACCGCGCCGTATCCGTTTATCGCGAACTTGACGGCGATTTTACCGCTTAGATCCGGTTTGCCGCGCAGACGGTTTTTGTAGGCTCTCCTTAGCGACGGCATATTCTCCGTGACTACTTTTTGGATACCGGCGCGGTCGCGTACGCCTACGGGCTGCGGGCGAACCTCTCCCAAAAGGCCGCCGCGCGGCAAACCGGCGCCGCTGCGTACGGGTTGCGGGAGGCCGCCTATGCCTTTGATCATAACGTCGTACCCGGCGGGGCTCGCGCCCGAGTCTATGGCTGTGGCTACTGGAATCGGCCTTTTAAGGCCGCCGAGCATATTGCCGTCCGAACTTGCCTCTGCCGTTATGTTTAGGGCGCTGTTTAGGAACTTGTCGATGCGCGAAATGCTTCCGCGTATTGCAAGGTCAAAGCTGTTTGTGACCGTGCCGGCGTCGGAGTAGTTTCCGGTGAATTCCCCTGTTGCCGCCATCCTCCGCTCGCTGACCTTGCCGCCGTCGTCTATGCGCGCCATCACGGTAATCTCCGTTACCGCTTTCATGTTGTATGCCCCCGGCGCACCGACCGCTTGGTAAGAACATTTTTCAAGCACGATGCCAACGCGGCAATCTCCCCCGCTCTTGCCGGCAACGGTGTATTTTGAACCCATGTAATGCTCTAATACCGACTCGTACGACGGGTTCAAGTCGACGAACGCATCGTAGTAAGGAAACGGGTCGTCGAGCTTTGATTCAAACGCGTACGAAACGTTTTTCTGTTTGTCGATATAAATTTGGGAATCCGTAAAAAAATCATCCGGCAGCCCTTTGCTTAAAATGGCTTTTTGTACCGCTTTGGGAGCGCCGCCGCTGGAGGTTTGCTCTATCTTTGGAGTACAGCCGATTGAGAATAGCGTTAGGCACAGCGCGAGCAAAAATGTTTTTCTCATGGCATCATCCTTGTTTGTATTATCGTTTGCTTCCATTTTCGCCGCCGCCCCCGCCTAACTTGCCAAGAATGTGATTTACTAGGTCGGCGCCGACCTCCGTTTGTTGAAGGGACTCGACTAGCCCGTTGACGGCTTGCCCGCCCTTGGAGGAGAGCAGGTCGGTAATCTTGCCTATACCGCTATTTACATCGCCGGCGTTGGCAATGATTTTCAAGTCGGAGGATTTCAGCGCATCGCCGTAAGACTTCGCTTGCTGAACGCCTATCTCTACAGACGCTTCTATCTGTTTAATCTTGATGAGGTAGCTTTGATACCTGTCATTCTCCCCAACCTCTTTGGCAAGGGTCGTTTGGGCGGTAACGGAGGCCAACTGCTTCGCTTTTTCCGCTTCGGCTTCGGAGAGGCCCTTGGCTTTTATGACCTCGGCTTCGTTTTGCCCAACGGCTTTGATGCCCTCGGCGCGGTTTTTCTCCGCCTCAAGCTTCGCTTTGGCGATATTCTCTATTTGATACTTTTCGGCGTCGGCGGTAACTTGCACTTTCTTTTGTTCGGCTTCCGCCCTAATCCTAATCTGCTCTTTTTCCTGCTCCGACATGACTATCGCCGCCTCTTTGGCAATCTCGGCGGCTTTGACGTTTTCCACTTGGCTAACGAGCATCTCTTTTTCTTTAGTAATTTTTAGCTGGTCTTGAACCATTTGCTTCGCGTGCTCTGCGGCGACGCCCTTTTCCTTGTCGGCCATCGCCTGAGTAATCATAACCGATTTTTCGGAGTTGACAAACGCTTCCTTCTTTATCCTCTCCGATTCTGCTTCTTGAGACTTAACTTTTTGAGCGGCGACTAACTCCGCCTCCGCCGCGATACGGGTATTTTCTGCCACTTCGACGCGGCTTTCTTTTTCAATGGCGGATTTCTTCTTGGCCATAATGTTCTCAATAACATTGGAAGAAGCGACATCCCGCACATCCATTAGCTCAATTGACCGAACGGATTTAATGCCCCACTCTTTGAGGTTTTCTTGGACGTTGCTGGTAAATTGCTCGCCGTAGGTAGAGCGCTCTTCCATAATGTTTTCCAGCTTCGCTTTGGCAAGAACAGACCTGACCGTGCCCTGCACTATGCCTAAGAGCTGGTTTTTCAGCTCTTCGGAGCTTTGGACGCGGGACGCCGCGACATTGGTGTTGTCAATCCTAAAAAATGCCTTAATATCCACAACGAACGGCAAGCGGTCTTTGTCGTAGGCGTTATAGTTCTCAATGTTGATGTCGAAATTGGTAACCGGCAGCGACCTAACCGTAACGCCAAAAAGCGGAAGCCACGACGGAAATTCGTAGTAGGCGTTCTTATCGCACCCGACGCCGTAAGACACCGTCGTCCCCTTTCTCTGGACAATGTGCACTACGTCTGTGCTAACGACCCTGCGGAGAGACATTATCCATATGATTAAAAATACAAAGACAACCCCCCCGATCCAAATAAGATAAGACGGCACTGCTATATTAGACAGCATTGTACGGCTCCTTTGTTTATGTTCAATTTTTTTATGGTTCCGTTATTGCATAACCGCGTTTCCCCGCCTAACTTATTCGCACATCGTCAGCGGCGCGCTGCGCTTGTGTCTTGAACGCAGCGCACAGCGTTTTTTTTCATTCTTGTAGCGCTCGAACCTATATACGTAGTCATTAAGGCTGTCCATACCCTCACTGTGCGCGGCGTCCTTCTCTTAAAAAGTTCTCGACGCCCTCAGGTTTCGCCTCCGGCATCGGGTAGAGGAGCGATTTTCCGAAGCGGCGCGGGCAGCCTTATCTACGGAGGCGCAGCCGCAACGGCGGACATCCTCGATGTCTTGGATGCCTATAGAAATGGGCTTTCTCTTCTATGGATGTAATCTACTATCTGGGGGGGCGAAATGTCAAACATTTATTCTGAACGCTGTGCTTAAAATCACCCAAGCGTCCCCAAATCAACCCCCGAGTAGTGTTCTTGCACGGCGTCTATGTTGTTGTATAGTATGAGGTTGGGTATTCTGTGGATGTTCATCGTGACAAGCATTTCGCAGACGTAGTTCGACGCTACTAGGCGCAGGAAGCGGCCGGTGCCGGGGAGGGTTTTTAGGAATTGGACCAGTATGCCTATTTCGGTAGAGTATATGACCGTGGCGCTGGTGAACTCGAGCACTGTGTCGCGCGGTTTGCCGACGAACGACTCTGCGGCCAGTTCTTTCTCTAAGATCTCCTGGTCGGATATCGTCTCGTAATTGTACTTGATGAAGAAGAACTCTTCCCGATCAAATTTTACAAACGACATCAAGCGCCCCTTTTGCACTGTAGTGCGCGGACGGAAAATGTATGCGGAGCGCGGCAACGCGCCGCAACCGCATACTACAGCGCAAAAATACGGATAACCGGCGAAGCGCTGTGCGCTCCGATGGTCCGCCGTACGCCGCGCGTGAAAGAGCTATAGGCTCGTTTTTTCTTTTTCAACCGCAGCCGCCTCTACCGCCATCTGGCGGCCTTTCTGCATGGAGCAGTGGCCGTGGTAGATCGCGCCCTCCTTGATGACGAGCTCCTTCGCGTGGAGGTCGCCCACCACCACCGCCGTGGAGTGGAGTTCTACCCGCTCGTCAACGTACATGTTGCCCAGCACCTTACCGAAGATGAAAGCGTTCAGACCCTTGATCTCCGCTTCCACTACGCCGGTTTCTCCGACCGTCATTGACTCGGCGGTCTGAACCTTGCCCTTAAACGATCCGTCTATGCGGATGCTGTGCGGGACGTTGATCGTACCCTCGAAGACGCTTCCCGGACCGATTATGTTCAGGAGCCCCTTTCCGTTCTTTTCCATCGACTTCCTCCTTATTCAAAGCCCAATTCAATGTTCCGTTTTCTATGCGCTAAACAGATTGCCGCTTGCTGTTCATTATTATATTATTGCATTATGGCCGCTTATATTGCTACCGCTTACTGCTGTTTGTGCGCCCCGATGAAACTCATCGGGTCGGCGTATTTCCCGCTTTTCATCACCTCGTAGTGCAAATGCGGCGCGGTCGAGCGGCCGGTGTTGCCCACAAGCGCTATCGTCTGGCCCCTGTTCACCCTGTCGCCGGGCTGCACTAATACCTGCGAGCAGTGGCTGTACCGCGTCACGAAGCCGTTCTCGTGGCGGATCTCCACCGTCAGGCCGTAGTACTTGTCGTTGCGGACATCCTCCACGGCCCCCATCGCCGTGACCCTTATCGGCGTGCCGCTGGCCGCCGCGACGTCTAAGCCGAGGTGCGGCGAAGCGGGGTCGTTCAAAAACGACCTCGTCACCCACCCGTCAACCGGCATGATGTTCGGAATCGAGGCCGCGAACTCGGTAACCGGCTGAGCCCCCCTGCGCGCCGCCGCCGCTCCGGCCCCCGCCGCGCGATCCGGCTGGGGGGGGGGCTGCGCAGCGCCGGTTACGGCCGGCGCCGCCGCCGCGGCGGGCTGCGGCGCGGCGGCGCCGGTCTTCAGCTCCGCAACGCTCGCAAGCCGGCGCAGGTACGCCGTCATGCTGTCGATGTTCGTTATTTTCTCCGAGGATATCTCAAGGTCGCGGCTGTGCTCGCGGAGGCGGTTGTTCTCCTCGTTGAGGTCGTGCACAAGCTGCATCTTGAGGGAAATATCCCCAATCTTGTAAATCAAAACCCCAAGCCCCGCCAAAACCACGACGATAGAGACTACCGTCATGTGTATGAGGTAGCGGGGCACCCGCAGGGTAAACGGCGTTCCGCTCCCCTCCGGAAAAAACATAAACGTGTACGCATCTTTGCTTCTACTCTTATTTTTCATCCGTCGCACCGTAAAATTAACATATCAACATTTTATCAACATTATTAACACCGCCGCCCAATAATCGGCTTTTAGCCGCGCCGGCTGCAAATTGCGGCTATGCATTAGCGTAAAACCCGCCAACGCTTTAGCGGCACAAACCGGCTATCGCGCTGCGGAAACGCTTATCAACACATTATCCACATTTCGTGTCAACAAATAGCGCCGCCGCGCTAACCGATTGATTCGCCGGCGAATAAGCCGGCCGATATCGGCAAACTCAACATATTAACAACTTATCCACATCGTCAACCCGCCGACACGTCGTCCAGCACCGTGTCGTCCAGCAGCAAGTCGAAGAGCCGAACCATGTCGCTTTGGCTGAAATACTCTATCTCGACCCGCCCCTTGCCGTCGCCCAAAACTTTCAGCCGCACCGGCGTCCCGTATTTGTAGCGCAGGCGCTCCAGCTGGTGCGCGATGTCCGGGTCTTCGGGATCCTTCCCTTTCGGCCCCGCCGGCTTCGCCTTGCCGCCGCCCCCGCCGCCCGGCTCGCCCGATTTCCCGCCTTTCGCGAAGCTCTCGACGTCGCGCACCGTCAGGCTCTCCAGCACAACCCTCCGCGCCGCCTCAACCTGCCGCTGCGCGCCCTCTATAGACAATACCGCGCGCGCGTGGCCGACGCTGATTTCGCCCCGGCGCACCATCTCCTGCACCTCGCCCGGGAGGTTTAGCAGGCGCAGGCTGTTTGAAACCGCCGCCCGGCTCTTGCCCACTTTCTGCGCCAGCGCGTCGTGCGTGTAGCCGCACTGCTCAAGCAGCTTTTTGTAGGCGATGGACGTCTCTATCTCGTTCAGCTCCTCGCGCTGGATATTCTCCACGAGCGCAAGCTCGAGCATCTCGCTGTCGGAAACCTGCCCGCGCACGTAACAGGGGACGGTCTCCCTCTGCAAATACTTAAACGCGCGGAAACGGCGCTCGCCCGATATTATCTCGTAGCGGCCGCCCGCCTGCCGCAACACGACCGGCTGCAGAAGCCCCTGATTCTTGATGCTCTCGGCCAGCCCCACAATCTCCGCGTCGTCAAAATCCACACGCGGCTGATAGGGATTCGGATCGATGGCACCGATGTCCACATCGTGTATCTCGCCGCCGTCCTTCCCATCGCCCGCCTCCGCGCTGCGCGTCGGGATGAGGCTAGATAGCCCCCTGCCGAGCGCCTTGCGCTTTGTGACCGTGTTCACTGCGCGCCGCCCCCCTGCTCGTTGTGCATTATTTCTTGCGTGAGCGAGAGGTAATTCTTCGCGCCCAGCGACATTATGTCGTAGTGTATGATCGGCTTGCCCACCGACGGCGCCTCGGAAAGCTTCACGCTGCGCGTTATCACCGTCTCGAAGACCCGCCCGTGGAAGCACGACCGCACGTCTTCCGCCACCTCGCGGGAGAGGTTGAGCCGCCCGTCGTACATCGTGAGCAGCGCGCCCTCTATGACGAGCCGCGGGTTCAGGTTCCGCTGAACAAGGTGAATCGTGTTAAAGAGCGCCGCGAGCCCCTCAAGCGCGAAGTACTCGCACTGAACCGGAATCAGCACCGACGTCGCCGCGGAGAGCACGTTCACCGTGATAAGCCCAAGCGACGGCGGCGAATCTATTATAATGTAATCGTACTCGCCCTCGACCTGCTTCAGCGCCGTGTGCAGCTTCTTCTCGCGCGCTATCTCGTTCACAAGCTCAATCTCCGCGCCGGCTAGCTCCTGCGTGGCGGGCGCTAGGTCTAAATAGTTCATAAAATCCACCGACACGCGGATGTCCCTAATCCCGATAGGGCTCCCGTCGCGCGCCGCGCGCTCCGTGACGATGTCGTACATCGACGCCTCGAACTTGTCCTTGTCGAACCCCAGCCCCGTGGTGGCGTTGGACTGGGCGTCCATGTCGACGACGAGCGTCCGGTACTCTAATGTCGCGAGGCAGGCGGCGAGGTTGATGGCCGTGGTCGTCTTCCCGACCCCGCCCTTCTGGTTGCAAACCGCGATTATCTTTGCCGCCACAAACGCGCTCCTATCAACATTATTCACAACTTATCCACATTTTGCGCCGGTGCCGCCAAAACCGTTTTTTTAAGGCAACCGCGCCGTTTTTCGGCGAAATACACCGAAAAAGCGGGTTTCCGGTTGTTGATGCCATATCAAAGCATGGGTTATTCCCCGCGCTGCCCGCAGTTTTCCACATTTCGGTCGCTGTTTTTTGCGCTTTTTGCCGCTTTTTGCCGCTTTTCGGCGCCTTTTGCCGCTTTTTGCCGCCGGCGCGGGCTAGCGCGCCTTTAATGTGTATTAATATACATTATTCGCGGGCGGGGGTGGGGCATATTTTTTTCATTTTTTATTTTTGGGG
>JAIRUL010000040.1 GCA_031254445.1 Chitinispirillales bacterium | reverse complement strand
CGTTTATCTCTTGTATCTCCTCCTTAAAGGCCGTCTCGTTGTTGGCTAACATGCCCGTCCATAGAGCTACCCAAAACGGGTCGGGGCCCTTGTCGTAGTAGTTTTTGACAACTTCGCGGTATGCGTCTAAAACGAGCGTGAGTTCGTGGAACGGCGTTTGGACGGGTTTGTAAGCGAGCCCGAGCCTTAGAGAAAACGGAATCGGGTCGGCCTCTTCCGGCGTCAAGTAGTAAATTTTTGGCCCCATGTTTTGCAGCATGAAACCGATGTCGAACTTGTCAATCAGGAAATTCTTCTTGAGAATGCCGGCGTCAATAGCAAATGTTTGCCCGATGCCGCCGGATCTCGAGTCTAGCACGCTGTAAACGTACTTGGCGTTGAGGCCAAGCGACAAATCCTCTTTAATAGGGAAGCCGTAAGAAATGCCGAAGACGCCCTCCCACGACCTCGCTTTCCCCAAGTAATTCTCAAGCTCATCCCACTGCTCGTTGTCGCCCATATTGATGAAGTTCATCGAAAACGCGAGCGTCCCCCAGTCTTCGGTGGGGATGACTACGGCGGGGAAGCCGTGCCAAAGGTCGGACATTCCAAACGCTGGCAATAACTGCTCGTAGAAGAGCAGCACCTGCGTTTCGGCGTGGGCGTATTGGTGCATCGCGCCGTCCGTCGCAATCCACATATCCTTACCGCAAGCCGCGATAGAGCGGATGTTGTCGTTTTTGAGCGCATTTTTCGTGTGGTAGGTTTTCCACTCGGGAACCGTTACCGCCTTGCCGTCGCCGCCTACTACCGTCTTGCCGGCTTTGTGCGTAATCACGCCCTTGTTTGTGCCTATCCAAATCGCGCCGTTAGACTGCTCCGCGAAAGAGTAGACCGTCGAACCCGGAAACTTGTAGCGCGTCCACGTCCTAGCGCTTGGGGAGTAAATCGTTATCCCGTTGTCGCCGCCGATCCATAGGCGGCCCTTGGAGTCTGCAAAGAGCGCGGCGACGCCGAGCGAGAGCAGCCCCGACGATGTGTCGAAAGCCGCGACGTTGCCGCCGGATTTTCTAGCTAACCCCTTTGGCGTGCCCACATAGAGCTGCTCGCTAGCGACGAACGCCAAAGACGTTATGTAAGAATCGGGCAACCCGTTCTCGCTTGTCAACACGCTCCATTCCGAGTCTTTCATTAATGCCAACCCCGCCTCGGTTCCGATGGCTACGTCGCCGTTTGGCGAGACAGCGATGGAGGTGACGCGGTTTGACGGGAACCCATCATCTTCTGTAAAGCGCTGCCATTTGCCGTTGTGATAGCGCCATAGCCCCGAAACAGTGCCTACCCAGAGCCGCTCGGAGGCGTCGAGCGCCATGGCTGTGACCGTATCGCGCACCGCTACTGTATAGGGGATTGTGAGCTCGATAACGTTGGATATGCCGCGGTCTTCGCTTCCGAGTATGTCGATGATTTTATCGGCCAGCGCCTTCCTTGCCTGCTCGCTCATGGATTGCGGCAGCACCTTAGCGGCGATGTGGCTGCCCACGCTCTCGTCGGGCGTTAGGAGTATGAGCATCCGCGCGTAATCTTTGGGGTTGAACGGGGCGGCGCCGCCCTTGAACGCGGCGGCCTGCGGCGTAAGGAGCGCTACCAAGTCGTCGTACCGCTTCATGCCGAGGTTATTCTCCCGCCTAATTTCCCACAGCGCGTTGTCGATGGTGGCTTTGTCGTCGCTATTAAAATACCTCTGCGCGACGGCGCGCAAAGACTCGTCGCCCTCGACTAAATAAACCTCGCCCTTCTCCCAAATCTTCCCGTTGAAGCGCATTACGCCGGCGTGAGATCCGCCCCACACGTAGTCGCGCGACCCGAACGCCGCGGCCGAGCGCGCCGCCACCGCGGTAAACGCGCTGTCGCCCATGTGGGTCTTCCAAGAGAGCGTGAGAGGCGACTGGCCGAGGCCGGCGGGGTTGTAGAAGATAGCGTTGGCGTCGTTGGCGAGCCCCGTAAACGCCTCGCCCATAGCGGTGGGGCGCGCGCCGACCGGGAACGTAAGCGTGACAACCGCCGACTGGCCGATGGCCGCGGCATCTTTGGCCATAATAAATAGGCTCAACGTTATGATAAGCGCGGCTAAGACATGCGCAGAGCGCGGTTCACTTTTGCAAGTTTTCAATTTTTCCCCCCGCAGATGGCGGATAGTGATATGACTGCGGTCCACTCCGGCAGCGGCGGCGGCGCCTCTCCGTCGAAAAACGGAACCATGCCCGCGAGCGCAGTCTCTTTCATAGTCTTTTCAGAACCAAGGTGCGCGGCCAGCACGCAAGCGCACCCAAGGTGGAACGGCGGAATTATCTGCGGGTTGTTGTATATCTCCTCGCGGGTAACAAAATTCCCCTTGGCGATAAACGGACCGCAAACAGGGCACTCCTTAGGGTAATCGTAATAATAAAACGCTATGCCGCTTTTGTCCCCCGCCTCGATCCCGCGCAAATTCATCTCCGTCTGCGCTTTCCAGTGCCTAAGCAGCGCGGCGCGGTCGGAACTTTGGAGCGGCGCGCCGCTTGCGTCTTCGCTTGCTTCCGCCAAATATTTCTTAATCTCATCCTCCTTAGGGCGCAACGCCGCGAGCTCCGCGCGCGGGCTCTTGCGGAGAATGGAGTACACGCCGCTCACATGAATCCGCCGCTTCCCCGAATCGCCTGCGTCCGGTTCGCCCTTGTCAAGGATAACATAAAGCACCGCGAACACGAGCACGACTAGCACCGCGACGCCGGTCATTATTCCTAGCATTGTTTCCGCCTTTTTGTAGCAGAGCCTATTCAATGGGCAATTAATGAACCATTATTCTATAGAACATCCCTAATGCAATATCGGTGAAGCCATCGCCCCCATTGCTCATTGCCCCATGTTCCCGACAACCTCTTTGCCGAACTGCGAACACGATACGCACTCCGCGTTGTCCATCAGCCTTGCGAAGTCGTAGGTGACCGTCTTTTTCGCTATTGCCCCCTCAATGCCTTTTATCACTAGGTCGGCCGCCTCGTTCCAGCCCATGTACCGCAGCATCATCTCGCCGGAGAGCACGACGGAAGAGGGGTTGACCTTGTCTTGGTTCGCGTACTTTGGCGCGGTGCCGTGCGTCGCCTCGAAGATTGCGTGGCCCGTCAGGTAGTTGATGTTCGCGCCCGGGGCGATGCCTATGCCGCCCACCTGCGCGGCGAGCGCGTCGCTGATGTAGTCGCCGTTCAGGTTCATCGTGGCCACGACGTCGAACTCGCCGGCGCGCGTTAAAGCCTGCTGGAAGAAGATATCGGCGATAGCGTCCTTAATCAAAATTTTCCCCGCCTCGGGCCGCCCGCCGCAATCGTCCCAGCTAACGGCCTTATCGCCGTACTCGCGCTTGGCCAGCTCGTACCCCCAAGCCCTGAAAGCCCCCTCCGTGAACTTTTGGATGTTGCCCTTGTGCACGAGGGTAACGCTCTTGCGGTTATTTTGGATGGCGTACTCAATCGCCGCCCTGACGAGCCGCTCCGAGCCGCCCTTGGAAATAGGCTTTATCCCAAGCCCCGAATCCTCCCGGATCGCCCACCCGAACTCCTTGTTGAGGAACGCCAATAATTTTTTAGCGTCGCCGCTCCCCATCTCAAGCTCTTTGCCGGAATAAACGTCCTCCGTGTTCTCCCTAAAAATAACCATGTCGCACTTCTCCGGATTTTTAACCGGCGACGGCACGCCCGCGAAGTAGCGCACGGGGCGCAGGCAGACGTAAAGGTCGAGCATCTGGCGCAGAGCCACGTTCAAAGAGCGTATCCCGCCCCCGACGGGGGTCGTAAGGGGGCCCTTTAGCCCCAAAAGGTACTCCTTAAAGACCTCGATAGTCTCGTCCGGCAGCCAGCTGCCCGTAGCGTTGAACGCCTTCTCCCCGGCCAAAACCTCTTTCCATTCGACGCGCCGGTTCCCGCCGTAGGCCTTCTCCACGGCCGCGTCCAGCACAAACCGGGACGCCCGCCAAATGTCCGGCCCCGTGCCGTCGCCCTCAATAAACGGTATAATAGGGTTATCCGGCACAGAGAGGGCTCCGTTAGCCATTTTGACTTTTTTAGCAGCCATAGAGATGAATTTTTCCTTGTTTTGAGTTTTTTACCTGTTTATGGGGTGATTATACGATTAAACGGTTAAACGGTTAAACGGTTAACCCACAGCCCACAGCCCCACGTGCTGCGATACGGCATAATACTATAATATATATTATTCCCAAAACTGTATAACAAAATTTTTATTCTTTTGATGTTGCCGTTGACATTGACGTTGACATTGACGTTGAAGTTGACGTTAAAGTCAAAGGTTTTAAAGTCAAAGGCTATTATGGGGAAATGGGGCGTGCTGCAATTCCCGCGCCGTAGTTTACAGGGCAGGGGCCGCCGGGATCTTTTGCGCTGGTGTCGTAAAGGCGGGGCCAGCCCCGCCTTTACTTAGCAGCAATTCTTGGCCGGGTACGGGATGCAATAGCAAACGTCAAAACCCGTATGTCGGCGGGGGGTTGACGTTTGCCATTGCATTACGTAAGCCGCTCAGGGTTGCAGCTAAGTAAAGGCAAGGCTGGCCTTGCCTTTACGACACCAGCGCAAAAGGCTCCGGCGTCCATGCCCTGTAAACCACGGCGCGAGAGTTGCAGAAAATACATTTTCCCATATAAGCCTTTGACTTTAAAGACTTTAAAGAATTTATTTGACTTTGCAACACTCCCCATTTTTCCATATAAGCCTTTGACTTTAAAGACTTTAAAAACATTAAAGACTTTAAAGACTTTAAAAACATTAAAGGCTTTAAAAAGCTCTACTCCCCATTTTCCCATATAAGCCTTTGACTTTAAAGGAATTAAAGAATTTAAAGATTAAAAGCTTTAAAAACATTCATTATTCTACGCGCGCAATATATATTAATATTCGAATGGCTTGGATACTTGATGTTTGATTGATCACCGTAACTTAGTAGGATTACACATTATGCGCGAATTTTGCGAAAGGATTTTAGCCATGAGCCGTAAGCGGATTTACCGATTTTTAGCGGCGGCGGCGGTAGCGGCATTGTTCGTTTCTTCATGCGATACCGATGCGCCCGGGCCCGGCTCTTTTGTCGACATTAATACCGATATGGTTTTTGTCGAGGGCGGGGCGTTTATGATGGGGTGCGACGGGAACATCGTTGACGACTGCCTTGCGGAGGAGCTGCCGCGGCATCAGGTTTCGTTAGACGGTTTTTACATCGGGAAATACGAGGTAACTCAGGCGTTGTGGAGAGAGGTGACGGGGGACAACCCGGCTCACTGGACCGATTTCGTTGACCGCGACGAAACTATTCCGGTCGAGATGGTCAGCTGGGACGATGCGGGGGCGTTTATTTCGAAGCTAAACTCTATGACCGGCAAAAAGTACCGGTTGCCCACGGAGGCAGAGTGGGAGTACGCCGCGCGCGGCGGGAAGAATAGCGGGAATTACCTTTATGCGGGCGGCGACAACATCGGCGATGTAGCGTGGTATAATGGCAATGCCCACACCAAAACATACTCCGTAGGCGGCAAGGAGCCCAACGGGCTTGGGCTATACGACATGTCCGGCAACGTGGCGGAGTGGGTCTCCGACTGGCTCGGCCCCGACTATTACGCTAATTCGCCGCAGCGGAACCCCAAGGGACCGCCGTCGGGCACGTATCGCATATACCGCGGCGGTTCTTGGCAAGACCAGCCGGTTGCGCACCGCGTGTTCTATCGCGGGCTCTATTATCAAAATCGCAAGAACAATTGGATAGGCTTACGTTTAGCCCATCCGCTATGATGTTGACTTTGCCGTTGACTTTGTTGTTGACTTTGTTGTTGTGACGTACCGGTTTTAAAAAGTATCCCCCCGCATCTTTATGTGGGGGGATATTGATAGGGGGGCTAATCTATCGGGGCGTTACGGGGCAGAGCCCCGTCCCCAAAAGAATTTTAAAGAATTTGATTTAAATCTTTTGACTTTCACTCGGCCTTAATGTATCTTATACATATGAACATATGAGGCCTAAAGATCCGCGGGAGTAACTCAATGGTAGAGTGCAACCTTCCCAATGTTGAGGTTGCGGGTTCGATCCCCGTCTCCCGCTTATCTTTTGGCTTTTGCGCCATATAAGGCAGATTCGCGCAATAATTGGGCGGTATGGCTTTCCCGGCATATAATCCTCGGTGTGCTAAGTTCTTGCCTTAACCAGAGTTACTTCGCAAAAAACCCTATGTACCAATGCAGAAGCGGCTCCCCCGCGAATATCGCTATAACCGTCCCTGCGGCTAAATACGGGCCGAATGGCAGGCGGTGGTCGTCGTCTATGTGTTTTGAGAGGATCATTATCCCGCCGGCGACGGAGCCGATGAGCGCGCCGAAGGCTATGCCGATTAGCGCCGCCTTGTAGCCCCAGAGCGCGCCGAGGTAGGCCATCAGCTTGACGTCGCCGAACCCCATCGCGTCGCCTTTTTTGAGCAGGTACGTGCCGGCAAGCCCTATCAAGAAGAGCGACCCGCCGCCGCAGAGCGCGCCAAGCAGCGACTCGGCGGGGGAGAGGCCCCCAGGGATGAACGAGGCGCACAGCGACAGCGCGAGGAACGGCAGCGTGAACCGGTCAGGTATGATGTAATGGCGGATGTCTATCGCCGAGACGGGGATTAGAAGGAGCAGCGACGTTATTTGCAGCATCGGGACGGCGTTCATGTACCACGGGCGTTGCAGGGATATGTTCAGCAGGTGCCAAAATAGAACCAGCGCGGCGGCGGTCAGAACCTCTACGATGGGGTAGGCGCGCGATATGCTTTCCCCGCAGAAGCGGCATTTCCCGCCCAAAATGAGGTAGCTTACGACGGGGATGTTGTCGTAGGATTTTATCTTGCACCCGCAGCCGGTACAGTGCGACGGCGGCCAAGCGATGGACTCGCCGCGCGGGACGCGCCATATCAGCACATTGAAAAACGAGCCGACGCAGAGGCCGGCGAGCATCAAAACCGTGTATTGTATAACGCCAAGCTGCATATTTAACGGCATTACGGCGGATCCTTGGTAAGAATCTCGTCGATTGCCTCGTCCCCCGTAAGCCCTTTCGCTTTTTTAGGTTTCTCGCTGCCGCCGCGCCCCAAAATGGCTTTTCTCTTGTCTTCCATCCCTTCTAAGCTGAAAAACCTCGGCATAGCTTTGTAGGTTCTGTACACGACGGAGCGGTCGAATTCGTTCTGGGCTTTCGGCGTGTCGAAAGAGGCGACCGAGATGCACACCGCCCACGCGATCACCGCCGCCTTGAGCAGCCCGACGAGCATTCCGAGGACGCAGTCGGCCCAGCCGAGGGTCAGCGCGCTAACGGCCTCTTTCAGGAAGAACCCAATGAGCGCTATCACGGCGTAGACCGCCAAAAACAGCACGATGAACGCAGTCGTGGCCACGACGTACTCGTTCGACGCGAACCCCTTCATCACGGCCTGCAGGTCGCGGTAGTACAGAAACGAGACCAAGAAGCCTCCCAAGACCGCAGCGAAACGAAAAATCTCGCCGATGAAGCCGCGCTTGATGCCGAAATACCCAAACATGATGGCGAGCAGGCAGATCACCATATCGAAAAATGCTGACACTAATTAACCCCTGGACAATTGTTTTAATTGGTTTTAAAGCCTTTAAAGCCTTTAAAATCTTTAAAGCCTTTAAAGCCTTTAAAATCTTTAAAGCCTTTAAAGTCAAAGGCTTATATGGGAAAATGTATTTTCTGCAACTCCAGCGCCGTGGTTTACAGGACAGGGAACGCCGGAGCCTTTTGCGCTGGTGTCGTAAAGGCAAGGCCAGCCTTGCCTTTACTTAGCTGCAACCCTTATATGCTTTCGTAATGCAATGGCAAACGTCAACCCCCCGCCGACATACGGGTTTTGACGTTCGCTATTGCATCCCGTACCCGGCTAAGAATTGCTGCTAAGTAAAGGCGGGGCTGGCCCCGCCTTTACGACATCAGCGCAAAAGGCTCCGGCGTCCCCTGCCCTGTAAACCACGGCGCGGGAATTGCAGCACGCCCCATTTCCCCAGATAAGAATTTGACTTTAAAGGATTTAAAAACTTTAAAGGCTTTAAAGATTTTAAAGGCTTTAACGGCTTTGATTGCCCCCATTATTTTTAATTACTTACTGCTAAATTCATCAATCCCCACCACATGCTTATCCTCAATAACAAAGAGCCTCGTCTTGCCTTTCTTGTACTTCCAATGCTCCTGCTGCGCCCAGGGCTGCTTTACGTGCTCTACGATTTTCGGTTCGCCTAGGAGGAAGCTCACGGTGGCGGCGAGCATGCCTATCTCGAAGCGGCCGTCGGCTATGCAGGACTGGTCGGTCGGCGGCAGGTCGGGGTGGGCTTGGAGGTAGGCGTCTATTTCGGCCTGCTTGGGCCTCAAGAGCTCCTTTGACGCGCAGCCGGCAAAAACGACCGCGAATATTAGCGACGCGGCGAGGCTAAATCGTTTTAAGTTTCTTAGCTTCATCAACGAACTCCTTCTCTGAAGAGTAAATGGTTATTATTTTGTCGAAGCCTACGACGTGCAGGACGTCGTACACATACTCGTTGGGCTGAATGAGAACCAGCTCGCCCCCCAGCTTAACGACGACGTTTCGGATGTGAACCAAAACATTCAGCGCGCCGCTGTCCATGTACGTGACCTGAGACAGGTTGATGGCGATCATTTTTTCGTTGTTTTCGGCAAGCGAGGCGATATACGCGCGCATGGCGTTGGAGTCCGTCAGCCTATCAATTTTACCGACGACGTCAACAATGCAAAGCCCATGTTCGCCGCGCCTACCGATATCCATTGCCCAACCCTCCCCCGAGTATAATAGGATGTTCCTCCGGCATGATTGCCGTGCGTAAACATGCCGCCATACCAACGCTGCCTATTATTAATATATATGATGCGGGCGTTAAATGCAACAAAAATATAAAATTTGGGTACGAAAGGGGGGAAACAATGCTCAACGCTCAATATTCAATGCCCGGCGGCGGAGCGGCTTCGCCGATTGCTGCATAGCCGCATCTCATTGAATCATCGGGCATTGAACATCGTTTAGCATTGCCTTGCTAGTCGTCATAGTCGCCGCCGCCGCGCCCGACGCCCATCGCGTCTTGGGAGGCCGCGCTCCACTGCGGCATGGAGGCCACGGTCACGCTGCCGGCGTCGCGGTCGGAGTGGGAGTAGTAGGCGCTGCGCTCCGTCTTCCCGCGGCCGCCCTTCGACTCCAAAAGCTGCGCAGTTTTCTCCTGGCCGACCTTGTAGGCGCGCGCCGTGGCCGTCTCCTCGTACTGGTCGGTGTCGTTGATCCGCGCGCCGCTGCCCAAAAGCTGCGTGATGAGCTTCACGTGCCCGTTCTCGGCGGCGAGCATGAGCGGGGTGGTGCCGCGCACGCTCCCGCGGCAATTCACGTCCGCGCCGCGCTCAATCAGCGCGCTCACAACCGGCTGGTGCCCGCCCTCAACCGCCCTCATGATGGGCGTAAACCCGCTCTTGTCGGCGATGTTGGGATCCGCCCCCTGCTCTAAGAGGAATTTCGCTACGTCCGCGTTCCCGCCCCAAGACGCCTCGAGGAGCGCGGTGCGCCCGGCGGAGTCCGCCGCGTTGATGTCTACGCCCTCGCCCGCCTCGCTTATAGCCTGTTTGACGTCGGAAAGATTGCCGCTTGAACAAATGCTGATTAGGCTCATGCCGGTCCGTGCTCCTTTGTTTTCTGAAATTGGTGCATCAAATATAGCTTATATCAACGGAGAAAAGCAAGTTTTTTTTGAAATTTTCAACAAATTTTTTTGAAATTAACGCAAAAATTGATTATAT
>JAIRUL010000021.1 GCA_031254445.1 Chitinispirillales bacterium | reverse complement strand
CATTATTGGGAATGGTGTTCGTTACCTCTACATAATAGTAAATTTCATCCTGTGTGTCAGCAGGTACACAGAAAGTAGCGCTATTTGCGTCCGACACCTTCGAGCCATTGACGTTGCTTCTATCTGTGCTTGTGTACCACTGGTACTTCAGTTCGCCGTCGTCAGGGGAAACCGCGGTCGCCGTCAGGCAGCGCTTTGCCCCGTCTTCTATCGTTGAGCTTGCCAGCGGAATGATTATTGGAGCCCGGGCGGACACCGCGCTCTCGAGTGTAAAGTAGTGAGTGATACTAGATGTTTTTTCTCCGCCGTCTTTGTTATCGGCAATCGTATTATTTACAATAACAGCATAGTAAAACTCGCCCTCGCTGTCAATAGGAGCCGCGTATGTCGCGCCTGTTTCACCATCAATTGGCGCTATAAGTATACGGGAAGCTGGCTGTCTAGTATACCATTCATAGGCCAACTGCCCGCCATCGGTAGAAACCGCTTCTATGCTCAAATCTAATGTCGCACCAACAGTGCCGCGCGTGAATGTGGCATTTAAAGATAAACTTTTTTGAGCACCGTCAGGAGTAGGGTTGTACACTATCGTTGTGTCGGCCTGTATTAGGATTGTGCTCGGACCCTGAGCGAATATGGCGACCGTAACCGTTACAACATCACTTGTGCGCGTTGCCGACTTCTTTCCGCCGTCGTTGTTATCTGCGATAGTGTTCGTTACAACAACATAATAGTAAAATTTTCCGAGAACGTTGGCCGGCGCGGCGTAGACTGAGCTATTAGCGCCCGAAATGGCAGTTCCATCCTCATTGCTATTGGCAGATTTGGCTGTATACCACTGATAGCTCAACGTACCCAGCTTACTTGAAGAACCCACCTTCACAGTCAGATTGCGGATCGCCGCATCGCCGCGTCCTACCGTTGTGCTTGCCGGTGGGACGATGATTGGTGGAGCTATAGCGTCTATAGGCTTCAAATGCTCCGGCATAGCTTCTGCGGCGCCAAAACCAGGAAGGCTGCCGTCCCGTATTGCCCAGCCATCTGCGCTAGTAAAGGTACCGTTAAGCGTACCGCTGGATTGTATGTCGACTCCGGTGATGGCAGCGCCGTTTGCAGTAGCGTCTCCGTTAGTACCCCATGTAGTGTTACCAACGTTGTTTATAATGGCGCTAAAAGCCGCATTACCTGCAAGATTGGCTACAGACCCAAGGTTTCTACCAACTACGCGCCCGACATATTCCGTGCCCTTGACACTGGGGTTAAGCGCCGCGCACCGTTGCAAATAAGAGGTGTCAACCTCTCCGGCTATGCCGCCGACACGGCTCGTACCGGTAACCGCACAAGTAGAGTAACAATTGGACACGGCGCTTTTACGGCTGCCGCTACGGAGGTGTCCTACCAAACCGCCAACATAGTTACTGCCGTTAACCGTACCGGTAGTATAACACTGAGCCACTTTAGCGGAATCGCCAACCCTCCCGACCAAAGCGCCAACAAGAACACCGCCGTTAACGTTCACGCCCACGACACCCAAATTCTTTATCTCCGCACCCGATCCTATATGGCCGAACAATCCGGCGTAGCTGCGCGTTATGTCGTCGATGTACAGCCCGCTTATTTTCTTCCCGTTCCCGTCAAACACCCCTTTAAAGGCGCTCGCCTCCGCCCCTATCGGAGTCCACCCATTTCCGCTTTTATAACCGGAAAGATCGATGCTGGCGGCGAGTTTAACGGTTTTACCCGCAAAGCTAACCGGGCTGCTGCTCCTATTGACAAGCGCCGCCAAACCCGCCAGCTCGTCGGCT
This sequence comes from Chitinispirillales bacterium, assembly GCA_031254445.1. Taxonomy (GTDB): domain Bacteria; phylum Fibrobacterota; class Chitinivibrionia; order Chitinivibrionales; family Chitinispirillaceae; genus GUT77. Next base: position 6,588 of record JAIRUL010000021.1, on the reverse strand, counting down.
GTGGAGATGTTGAAGCTTGCCGCGGCAGCGTTATTCGTGTACCAAGCGGTATTCGGCGTTTGCCCTACCGCCGCCCCAACAAATACCGCCGCCGCAACAACGCATTTCGACAAAAACTTAGACACAATGGACATTCTTAACCCCTTCCTTATAATTAATAATAGCGGTTGACACAGACGACCGGGGCACCCCCCCGGAGCTCGTCAACTAATTTAATAAAAAGGCACAAAGAGAGGGTTGTTTGATACAACAAAACAGCATAAGGCGCAACAAGGCCGCGCCGGTAAAACAAATACCGCCGAATGCAGCAAGAGAGGGTATTAAATACAAAGAACATCGCAAAGGCACAATAAACCGGCGCCGGTAAAACAAATATCGCCGGATACTGCAAGAGAGGGTTGATACGGCGAACATCAAAGCATACTGCAATTCGGTAGCCGCTAAAGTTCCGCAGCCCAATAAAAATTAGCGCTACGGGGAATCGAACCCCGGTTTGATGGCTGAGAACCACCCGTCCTAGGCCACTAGACGATAGCGCCGAAAACCTTATAAACAACAAAAATAATTAAACCCGCGCGCCAAGTCAATACCCGCGCAACTTTTTTGCCGGAAATTTTTACCGGCGCGCCGCAAATACCAAAAATGGCTGGGGTGCAAGGATTCGAACCTCGATAGCTGGAGCCAGAGTCCAGAGTCCTGCCGTTGGACGACACCCCAATTAAGCCGATCTATACGGTAATATAATTTATGGGATTGGGAAAATGCAATTTTTTTTTTACGATAATAAAATCGCCCTAACCGCCTCGCAAACCGGCTCGGCGATCCAGGCTGTTCCCGCGCCGTGCGCCGCACCTAGAATCCCTACCTCTTCGGCAAATCGTCAATAGACAGCGTGTGGTTAGGGACGTTCACTTTCTTAGGAATCAGAAAATATGTCAAAACCCCGATCCCAATCCCGCCCAGCGTCCCGCCGGAGAGCCAAAAGACCATCGGAAACTTGTTGGTCTCCAAGTATTGCGTAATCTTTTCGGAGTCCGTAGTCCACTTGTAGGTAAAGGATATGATGTTGTGCTCGTTGGTGACCGAGACCACCGGCAGGTGCTCCAACTCGAACGTGATGCGGATGACGTCGTGCCACTCGGGGGTTAACCCCTTTACGTCTTTGTTGGCGTCGGACTGGTCTTCCTCTATAATAATCTCTTTGACTGGCGCCTGGTCGAGCGCGGCGATGGGCGACGAGCCGATGCGGGCGTCCACGAACTCAAAGACTAATTTACGCTCCTTGCGGTCTACTTTGTAAAAATAGCTCGTTGGCTTGTCGCGAAAGATGAAATAACAGTTCACAACCACCTCGTCGGGGGTAGAACCCTTGTCCGTGGAGACCTGCAACCCCTCGATGACCGCGTCCTGAAACTCGCTCAGCTCGTTGCGCTTGTGCCTGATAACCTTGATGAACCCCTCCGACGACGCGTCTACCTTGGCGGTGAAATCGTAGGCGTCGTCCATGAAATCCCCGCCCCCGTAAGAGGGCGTTGCGGCGGGCTCGCCGTAAGAGGGCTCCGAATACGACGGCGTGTCATAAGACGGAGTGCCATAGTCATACGACGGGGTACCGTAGTCGTACGACGGCGTGGGCGCGGAGGCGTCAAAACCGTCCCAAGAGTCGTCGGCAGAAACTACGGCCATCGGCCCAAAACCGAAAGCTAAATTCATGATAAGACAGGCCGCGACGCACTTGCCGAATAACTTTTTCATTATGAGCCAATCCCCTATTTATTATCAACGCCCGCGCAACGCGCGTTCGTTATGCCCAAGACACCCCTATATAATATATATTACCATATATCAGAACGCAATGCAAGAAAAAAATATTTTTTTTAACCCCGATTGCGGCAAAATCAACGCCATACCGCGAATTATAGGCCGGAAACGGGCTATACCGCCCCCTCAATCACCACCGCGGCCACGCAATAAACCCGCTCGTGGGTAATCGACAGGTGCACCGCCGCCACCCCCGCCCGCCCCATCTCCAGCCGCAAGGCCTCGCCGCACACATCCACAATAGGCCGCCCGCCCGCGCCGGAGAGTATCTGAATCGATTGCCAAGACGAAAAACGCTGGAGAGCCTCCGGCAACGCCTTGTAAAACGCCTCCTTAGCCGCCCAGCGGCCGGCAAAATGACGCTCCGGGCTGCCGGCGCGGGCGCAAAAACCGGCCTCGGCGGGCGTATATATCCGGTTAATGAACTTATCGCCGTATCGGGCGATGATGTTTGATATGCGGTATATCTCCGCGATGTCCACGCCGACGCCTTTTATCGCCATAACCATTCGCCCCTTACCTTATATTATATTTATTGGGACAGAGGATGACAAGATGAATTTTTGCCTATTTGCCGACGGCGCGGCCAGCCCGACTGACATTGCGTCCTGCATCCTCTTTGCGATGCTGGTTGCCTATGGCGCCATCATTATAATATTCACATCCGCCCTATTCATAAAAACGAAACGCTTAGGCCGCGAGGATGCCGCAAACGATAACGCCGCCGGCCCCTCCGGCGTCTCAGTCATCATCCCCTTCCGAAACGAAGAACGCAACCTGAACGCCCTGCTCGCATCTATCGCGAAACAATGTTATAAGGGTATGATAGAGGTGGTGCTAGTCAACGACCAATCAGAGGATAACGGAGTAAGCGTCATTAAAGCATTTTCTCACCACAACGACAATATTTTCATTAAAATCATCGACTTGCATCCATCAATAAATACCGCGCTAACAAGCAAACAACAAGCGCTTGACCTCGGCGTCGAGAACTCGTCCCACCCCCTGCTGCTCTTCACCGACGCCGATATGGCCCTCGCCCCAAACTGGGTCGAGTCGATGGTTAATTCACATAAGTCAACCAACGCCGCCCACGTCTTCGGCCACACGGCCGTAACGCCGTCCGGCGCCCGGCGTTCGCTCTTCACGCTGCTAGAATCCTACCAATTAGAATTCCTCTTCTCTTTCGCATACGCTTTCGCGAAACTCAACCTTACAGGCTCTTGCATGGGGAACAACGTCTTAGCCGCAAAAGACGCCTACCTAAAATGCGGCGGGCAGCGCGGCGCCGGATACTCCATCGTTGAAGACCGCGCGCTCCTAGCGCTAATGCGCAAAAAAGGTTTTAAGGCGGCGGCGCAGGAGCCGTTTGGCGTTACGGCGTTTACGTACCCGTCGCAGTCGAAAAAGCAGTTTTTGAATCAAATGCTAAGGTGGGCGGCGGGAGGGCTGCGGCCTGGGGGCGGGCTGTTCGCGGCGGGGGGGCTGATGCTTGTGCAGAATTTGATGTTTTTTTTGACGGCCTTGGGGATGATAGCGCCTGCTGCGGGGGTTATGGTTCCGACCGGGATTGCGGTAGCGAGCATTGCTAATTTCGTATTGACGTGGGGGTTTCTCGCGGCGTCGTTCTGGAAGAACGGAGGGGCGGCAGGGGCTGGGTCGACGGCGTTGCATCTATTCCTATATCCGGCCTATTATATTTTTATGATGGCGGAGACGGCGGTATTTTTACCGCTTATGGTTTTTAAGGGCAAGGGGGGGATACGGTGGAAAGGCAGGGAGTTGGTTGGTAAAACCAAAAGATAAAAGCCAAAATCTTTTTCAGACGAAGCCTACGGCTTCATAACGTGTGGCGCAGAGCCGCCACACAAAATCAAAGTCTTAAAGTCAAAACCTTTTGACTTTAAAGATTTTTATTTTGATTTTACATCTTCGGCCACGGACGCCGATATAATAAATATTTAGTCAGCGCGTATTTCAGTTTGCTTCTCATCGACTCGTACAAAAAACGCCACGATGCTAATTGATACGTCGGATCAAAATAGCAGTTGATGTGGCACCCCTCGCAGAACGCGTACCGGCCCTCTTTATTCAATGAATCCATCCGTTCATCCGAGCGGATAATATCCTTTAGATTTCCGTTAATTTTTACGTTCGCACAGCGATGGTGGTAGCACGGCAGCGCGAGGCTGTTGTCCGGCGTTATTACTATTGCCGACGTTACCGCGCGGCACATGGGATCTCTAGCATGATTTCCGCCCCGATCCCGCAACAGCAGGTGGGCGCGGTTTAGGTATACTCCCCTCTTTTTCGCAAACTCCAACGCCTTGCGGTGCACATCCCCGGCAAGCTTGTCGGAACCCCACACCGCGAAGACAGGATCTAATATCAACATCAACCGTTTCTTCCTTGCCAACTTCCATACGCCGTCAATATCGTTGATGTTCTCTTCGGTGTACGTGTACAAGAGATCGGGGTATAGGCGGTTTTTGGCCGCTGCGCCGATGCTTTTTATAACGTGTTCGTAGGATTCGCACCCGCGGATTTTATCGTGCAGCCGCGCGCTGCCGGCGTCGATGCTGAAGTGCAGCAGGTCGACAAGGCCCGCAAGCTCTTCGGCGCGCTCTTCAAAAAGCAGGCAGTTTGTGGTGACCGACGTTATGAAACCCAGCTTCTTCGCGCGCGATAAGAATTCCGGCAGCGCGGGGTGCATGAGCGGCTCTCCGCCGGTGAAATCCACAAACTTGCACCCTGCAAGCCGAGCCTGCCGCAGGTTTTCAAAAACATCGCCAGCCGCGGCGTCGACCTTTGGCCGCTCCTGCCAAATCGTACAGAAACCGCAGCGCGCGTTGCAGCGGTTGGTGACGTAGTAGTGGAGCAGCAGGGGCTTCTTCGTCTTATTTTTCTTCATAACGCGCATACGTTGGCATTGACTTTGACGTTGACTTTAAAATCAAAATCTTTAAAGTCAAATTCTTTTTTCAGACGAAGCCTACGGCTTCGATGGTTGCCGCCGTTCACTGTATTAATTTCTCCCGCTCAAACGCGATCCCCGCCCCTACCGCCCTATCAATGGCGGCGGATGAACCCAATACGGTTACGGCGGACTCTTTTGAGGCGAGCACCTGTTCCGCAGCGCGCTTTAGGTCGGCGGGGGCGGCGTTTAGCACCGCGTCCCTCAGTTCTTGGCGGTACTCTTCGCTGCAGCCGGTCAGGATGTCCATAGTCTCGCTTAGCCCCAAAGAGTGCGGGGTTTTGGGCTGGTCTATGCGGCCTATCGCGCCGATTATGCTTTGGTCTACGCGCCCCGCAGGTATGAGCGACGCAGCTTCGCGCAGCCCGGCTACGAAGTGTTCAAGCGTCGACTCAAGGTTTGGGTCGCGGTAGGAGGCGCAGGAAAAGATGGGGTGGCCGATGGACATGCCCGACATCCCGCCGTAGGCGCCGCCCTCCACGCGGATTTTATCCCAAAGGTAGCCGGTTGACAAGTTGCGGGAGAGGAGGAACAGCCGCCCGTTTTCGGCAGCGCTTAGGCCCGGGAGCTTCCACACGCGGGCGGAGAAATTTACGGCGGAGTTGATTTCTATGCTGCGGTATCTTGTTGTTTGACAATCGGTTATAGCTTTATCCTTATTAATAACGCTAACCCCATCCACCGCCGCCCCGACCTTCACCGGCAGATTACCAGTGAACGCCTCCAGCGGTTTGACGAACTTCGACGGGTCTCCGGCGGTCATCGACACCACGCAGGCCTTGCGGTTTATCAGGAAATCGTGCAGTTTAACGCACGACTCAACCGCCAAACCGTAATCCTCCTTTTTGACGACCGCGTCCAAAAACCGCAGCTGCGACACGCCGCCGAGCGCCTCGTCCACCATCCTGCTCTTCGACAGCCGCGCCGCCGCGTTCGTTATCGCGAAGCTGTGGCCGGAGTGGATAATCGACGAGTTGAGCGAGTTGCGCTCCTCGAGCAGCAAATCTTTAATCAGTTTTTTGTTCGTTAAGTCCGGCCTAACCAGCAAATCCTCTAATATCCCAAGCATCTCCCCAAAGCGCGGCTCGAGCGCCTTGCCGTGGATGAACGCCATGAAAAAGAGTTCGTCGGGCGTGCCGAGCTTGGTCTTGCAGGCCACCGAAGCGTCAATCCCGCCGGTTGACAATGATACGCGCTTCGCCATCTGCTCATAAGAAAACCCCCCCGCCCCGCACCTTGTGAGCAGCTCCAAGTACAGCGGGATAAACGGTATCAGCCCGCCCTCCACGCCGTTGAAATCAAACCCAACGTCCAAGTAGGCTATGCCGGAGGTAAAAATAGGGTGCGTTATCAGCGGGACGCCGCCGGCGGCCCCCTTTTCAAACGGCGCTTTCTTCCCCTCCCGCGGCAAGTCGCCCTTGGTAAGCACCGGCAGCGACGCCAGCGCCTCCGGCGTCGGCGGGGCGGACTGCTGCTCCCTCAGCGCCTTTGTCAGCTCAACGCACCTGAGCCTATCCTCGCCCGTGAAACCCTTAGTAAGCCGCGCCGCCTGCTCCTCGCTCTGCGCCTCGAGCTTTTTCCCCTTTTCCGCCGACGCGGTAACCACCATCAACAGCTTATGTTTATTGTCGATAAGGTGTTTGCGGATAAAATCCTCGAAGAAGCCGCCCCGCGCCATCCCCTCCTTTATCGCCGCGAGCGGCTTCTCAAAGGCTAGGAGCGCGAACGGGTCGCCGCCGTTTATCCACGAGCGGTAGCACCGGTCGGCAAGCCGCAAGTTGTACGGGAAGTGC
>JAIRUL010000197.1 GCA_031254445.1 Chitinispirillales bacterium | reverse complement strand
CTCAAGGGTGTGCGGGCGGTGATATTTGACGTGTACGGGACGATGGTCAACTACTGGCGTCCTGGGTTCGAGGGGCGCCATTCTCGGGAGGCGCTGCTTATCGGCGCGTTCGCGGAGGTTGCGGATAGGTTCGGGATGGGGGAGACGCTTATCGGGATGAATCCGGCCGACTCGCCTGCTAAGACGCTGAACGATTTTTACAACGGGCTGATCCTGCTCAACCATCAAAAGTCGGTTGACAAGGGGGTAGCGTTCCCCGAGGTGCGCGTTGAGGAGGTGTGGTCGGTTATCGCCCTAATGCTCAAGCGGAACGGGTACGACGCCGCCGCCCACGCGCCGGCGGGCGGCGCAGCGGACTTCGCGCGCTACGTGGCGTACACGTACAACTTTTTGAGCATGGGGCGCGAACTGTATCCGAATGTCGCCGCGGCGCTTAAAAAATTGAAGGAGAGCGGCATCGTCTTAGGGATATTGTCGGACGCGCAGTTTTATACGCCGATAGATTTAACGCTAATGCTTAGGGGGCAATCGGGCGGCAAGGTTGACGATTACAATGAGTTGTTCGATACGGATTTGACATTTCTATCATGCGAATACGGTTTTGTCAAGCCGAGCGAGGCGTTGTATAGGCGGCTCTTTGACGCGCTGTACGAGTATCAGATTACTCCGGCTCAAACGGTGTTTGTGGGTAATGATTTGGAGGCCGACATCCGACCCGCCGCCGCGCTAGGTATGAGGACTGGGCTCTTTTGCGGGGACGACGTAATGGTTTTCGGTAGGGGCGGAGACTGGGATTGCGGCATCATGCCGGATATAGTTTTTGAGGATTGGAGTGAATTGCCGGACAAGGTTTTGTTTCATGGAGACATGGAGTGACACGATATATATTTTATACCAAATAAACAATATAGGGGACTGATCAATGAAAGCGCGCATGAAAAAAACGCCAAATACCGCCGTCATAATCGTCGCCGCGGCATCATTATTGCTAGCGATAACCGACGCCTCCGCCCAAGGCAATATGCTTCTTGAGTTTGACGCCTCTTCCGACAAGGCGCTATCCGCCGCAATTATGAAAGTCGCCGACGAGGCGTACCAGCTCAATGTGCAGGGCCTTAACGCCTTGGAGCGCAAGGACAACGCCGCTGCGTTAGACCTCTTTACTCAGGCGATTTCGCTCTTTCCACAGTACAGCGACGCGATGAACAACCGCGGCGTCGCGCTCTATAGGCGCGGGGACATCGCCGGCGCGCAGAGGGCTTGGGAGGAGGTTATAAAGCGCGACCCGGAGTACCATGTCGGCTACTACAATATTGGGTTGATTCATCTCCACAGCAAGAAGCCGGATGAGGCGAAGCGCTGCTTTGAGCTTGCGCTGAAGCACAACGGCAAGTTTACGGAGGCGATGCTGCGGATAGGCGCGATCCACATGCAGGCGGGTAAGCCAGCGGCGGCGGTGGAGCAATTCGCCAAGGCGTACAAGGGCGCGCCTACGCAGCAGGACGTTTGGAACTTCTATTCTTACGGGCTCTTGGCCAAAGGCGACACGGCGGGCGCGATAACCGTGCTTAAAGATGTCGGCGACAATCCCGACGCGCTCGCGCAGCTCGGGCGCATCGAGGCGGTGAGGAAGCGCTACCCGCAGGCTGCGGAGTATTTATCTAAGGCGGTAGGCCGCGGCGCGCCTTCGTCGGCAATGCTTGACTTGGCGTCGGTGCAGGTTGACGCGGGCAAGTGCAACGACGCTCTATCTACTCTGTCCAGCTACTTTGGAAAAGAGGCGAATCCGAATATCGACTCGTGGCTCCTCGCGGGCTTTGCGGCCAAGGAGTGCCAGGGCGCCGCCAAGGCGCTTGAGTATTACGACAAGGGCTTGAAGCGCTATCCGCGCGACCCGCTGCTTATGTACAATTCCGGTTTGCTATATTTCTCGCAGAAGAATTACGCAAAGGCGGAAGAGATGTGGGGCGGCGTCGGCGACTCGTATCAAGACCCGCAGATGCTCTATATGAGGGCGGTGGCGGCGCGCTTTCGAAATGACTTGGGGGCGGCGGAGAGGCACATAAAAAAAGCCATATCGATGGATGAAAAAGCGGAGTATTACGACTTTTTGGGCCTCCTTAGCCATACGAAAGGGGACAGCAAGGCCGCCGAGGAGCATTTTAAGAAAGCGCTAAAGATAGATCCGAACAACATGAGCGCGCAGATGAATTTGGCGGTGAAAGGCAAGAACTCCGCAGACTTGGACAAGGCCATTGCGGACGCGTCGAAGCGTCTGTCGTCGTGCGGTAGCGACTGCGCCGACGCAGCGTTGCAGCTGTCAATCCTCTACTACCACCAGAAAAAAATCGACAGCGCGCTCTCTACGGTAGAGTCGGTTAAGGACGCAAACAAGGATGCCCGCATATACCGCCACATTGCCGTCTTCAACAAGGAGCTTTCTCGTTTTGACAAAGCGGCAGCCGCGTTGGAATCCGCCGTGGCTAAGTCTCCTGGCGATACTAAGGTGCAATACGAGCTGGCGGAGGCTTATTTATCCGCCGGCAATCCCTCCAAGGCCGCGAAGATATTTACGGAATTGCTCCCCAAGTGGAAAGATAACGTTTGGCGCCTATACTACCAACTCGGCTACGCCTACATGGAGCAGAGCGAACTCCAAAGGGCGAAAGAGATGTTTGAACGGAGCATGGCGGCCAAAAAGGACAACAACGCCGCAAGGACGCTTTTAGCCTTTGTCCTCAACCGCATGGGGGACACGGAGAAGGCAATTGATCAATGGGAAAAAACGGTAAAGGAGGATGGAAGCAACGCGACGGTTCATATCAACCTCGGATTGTCTTACGAGAATAAAGGCCAATACGACAAGGCGCTCGAGAGCTACAAAAAAGCGCAGTCGCTAAATCCGTCCGACAAGGCCGTCTACATCAACTTAGGCAACGCGTATCAGGGCCTTGAAAGGATACCGGAAGCGTATGAATCGTTTACTATAGGGCTCGAATCGAGCAAGCGCGACCTCGCCGCATACAACATTTTTTTATTGTCAAGAAAGCGCGGCGATAACGATAGAGCCGAAAAGATGTACGCGATATTAAAGAAAGAGTTCTCGTCGTCGATGCACTATCTACGCGTATCCGGCGAAATGGATCTGCTCAAGGGCGATACGGCGAAAGCCCTCTTGGCCTACGAATCGATAAAGGAGAAGGACGCGCACGATTGGTTCGCCATAGCGAGAATCTGCGCCTCGCTCGGTCAAAAGGCGAAAGCGGAGAACGCGCTTGCGAAGGTGCCGGACGACGGTCCATATGGTCTTTGGAATAGGGATAAAAACATCGTCCGCGCTAGGTTGGCGTTTAATACCGGCGATTACAAGGGCGCGTACCAGGCGTACAAAAATGCAATAAGCATGGGCCCCAAAGACTTTGCCGGCATGAATTCGTACGGCTACAATATGATCCTCTCCGCCTATAACGGAGGGATGCACAGAGAGGCTATCGCCGCCGCAAACGATGTTATTAAAGTAGCGCACGATGCCAAGGTCCGCGCCGAAATCTGCCGCGTGGCCGGCAACAGCGCGGTAACGCTGAAGAGCTGGGCCGACGCTAAAAACTTCTTTAGCCAGCTGGCGTCAATAGAGCCGGGCAGCGCGGTCACCCAGTACAACCTATCCGTGGCCCACTACAACCTAGGCGAAGTGGACGACGCCTATAACTGCTATCAGAAAGCAAGGGCGCTCGACAAGAAGATACAGAACAAGGACATCGAGCTAAGATACGAGCAGTCCAAGCGCGGCGGCGCGCCGTCCCCGCAGGGCGCAGTAACCATGTCAAATAGTAAGCAGCACGATTCCTTAGACACGTGGTACAACCGCGCCGTAGATTTACAAAACGCTAAAAAAGCGGATCAGGCGGAAGCGCTCTACAACAAGATATTGGAGCAAGATTCTGCCTACAGCTACGCGTGGAACAATTTGGGCGCGATTCACGGAGCCCGCGGAGAGCTCGACCAAGCGGAAGCCGCCTATCTCAAAGCCCTAGAGACGCAAACCGCGCCGGAGACCTACGCAAACCTAGCGAACATCTATATAGCGCAAGACAGCTACGCCAAGGCGGGGGACATCGTTGCCAAGGGCTTAGCCAAAAACCCGAACAGCGCGGCGCTAAAACGGTTGGAACAGAAAGTTAAGGGGAAGAAGTAATACGGTGGGAGTTTGACGTTTGCCATAGCATTCCGTAAGCCGCCAAGGGTTGCTGCGCTCCCCCCAAATTCCACCAAATACCTATTGACTTTTATCGCCGATTGTTATATTTTATATAGTTGGTGCAGCGTCTAAAACCTTAAACCCTAAAACCGGATTCAAAAAACCAACCCAAAGGGGCCTCTTAAATGTTCACGGCAGGCAAAAAATCGTTGTCGGTTTTACCCGTGCTGTTAGCTGTTGTTTTTGTGTTTATCCCGCTTGCCTCCGCGTTTGCCGACGCCGAGTTCGACAAGCTCTTCTCGGCCAAAAAGTACAAGGAGGCTCTTGAGTACGCCGACGGGAAGCTGCCCTACGACAAGCGCACGCCGCAGCTGTGGGTTCGCATCGGGCAGGCGAACGAGGCGATGGAGTTTGTCGAGAAGGCGCTTGCCTGCTACATGGTGGCGTGGCGCACGTCTACGGACGACTATCAGGCGCTCGTCGGCATCGCGCGCGTATACAATAAGATGGAGCAGCCGTAGAGCGCGGTGACGATGGCCGAGAGCGCGCTCAAGGTCAACTTCACCGCCGAGGCGAGCTGGGAATACGCGAGGGCCTGCATAGCGCTCGGGAAGCCGGGCGACGCCAAGAAGGCGCTCGAGAAGGTTATCGCCTCCGATTCGTCCAACGCCACCGCCAACGGCGAGCAGAGCAACATGTACTATGCCGACGGCCAGTTTGCAATCGCTATCCCCTTGAGGAAGGGCTAGTACAAGA
>JAIRUL010000193.1 GCA_031254445.1 Chitinispirillales bacterium | reverse complement strand
CGGGCGGGGCCATTATGCCCGACGGCAAGGTCAGCCTGATCATAGACGTCGCGGAGACGGTAAAGCTGACGACGGTAAAGGGCGCGGGCGGGGTGGCGAAGCCTACGGAGCCTACGGAGACGGCGGATCAGCTGGGGACGATTGAATAATAATATTGATTTATACATAGCTGTCAATATATAATAAAGATTGTATGCTTACCGTATATAGGGTATGCCCGGTAGGCGGGCAACGCTATATACCATTACGAAAGGAGTTCTTATGGCATCGGTTGCAGAGGCCACAGCCGTTGATTTGGCCGGAAAATATCTTACGTTTAAGCTGGCGGACGAGGAGTACGGCCTCGAAATCCTGAAAGTGCGGGAGATCATCGGGCTCCTGCCCATCACGTGTTTGCCGCGCACGCCGGTCTTTGTGCGCGGGGTGATAAACCTGCGCGGCAAGGTCATTCCGGTCATCGACCTGCGCCAGAAGTTCGAGCTCGAAGTAGCCGAGGATACCGACCAGACGTGCATCATCGTCGTAGACGTTACCGGGCGGGGCGGCAGCATTCAGGTCGGGATTTTGGTCGACTCCGTCTCAGAGGTTTTAGACATACGGGGCGAAGACATCGAGGAGCCGCCTATGTTTGGGTCGAACGTCGACACCGCGTTCATCCTCGGCATGGCGAAAGCTAAGGGCGCGGTCAAGATACTGCTCAATATCGAAAAGGTACTGTCGCAGGCGGATCTTGAGCGCGTGGCTGATTTGGGGTAGGGCGCGGGGCGGGGCGGTTGCAAGCCGGCGCCGTAAATTAGCAGCGGGCGGCCGGCGGATAGATTGTTGTACGTGTATTAATATACGATATCTATTGACCTGTACCGGTTAAATATAGCATATTAATACTATTAAGCATAGGATAGGGGAGTAGAATTGATAGACGACGAGTATCAGCATTTGCTTGAGCGCGGGTGCATATACGTGTCCACGGGCGAGGGCGCTGTTCAGACGGTGCTGGGTAGCTGCGTCTCCGTCTGTTTGTGGGATTCCGAGGTTAGGTGCGGCGGCATAAACCATTTCGTCTATCCCCAGACTTCGCAAAAAGAGAACGCGACGCCCAAGTACGGGAACGTGGCCACGATGGCGCTCATCAAGCTGATGTGCGAGGAGGGTTGCCGCACCGACAGCCTATCCGCCCATATCATAGGCGGCGGCCATCCGGACGGGGCGACCGACAGCACGGGCATGCGCAACGTAGACGTAGCCCGGAAGATACTCAAGGAGAAGGGGATAACGATATTGTCGGAGGACGTTGGCGGCAGCGTAGGCCGCAAGGTGGTCTTCGATTTATCGACGGGCCATATAGCGGTCTTGAAAGTTCACAAGGTTAGGTCGGAAGATTGGGTAGACTAACGCGCCGGGATTAGCGCCGCGCGGCTGAGGGCAGCGGCTTATTGCGGAACGGCGCCGGCGGTTAGCCTTGGGTTACCACATAGCGGAGGAAAAGGCACTATGGATTTGGACAAGCGCACATTTGAGGCGTTTCGCAAGTTGATTTACGACAAAAGCGGCATCTCGCTTGGCGACGGCAAAGAGTCCCTCGTCTCCGCCCGCCTCGCTAAACGCCTGCGGGCGCTTGGCTACGACACATACAAGCAGTACTTAGATTTTCTTACCGGCGACAGCGAGGAGGCCGAGTCGGAGTTTGTCGAGTTCCTAAACGTGATTTCGACGAACCTGACCTATTTCTTCCGCGAGAACGACCATTTCGCGTTCATGGAGGAAATTGTGAGGCAGATAGTGGACGAGGGGCGCAACAAGGTGCGCATTTGGTGCGCGGCGAGTTCCAGCGGCGAGGAGCCGTACACCATCGCCATGACATTCTTGGAAAACGCCCAGGGTTTCCGCGGCGACTGCAAGATTTTGGCTACGGACATCTCTACAAAAATCCTTAGGATGGCCAAGGAGGGCAGGTATTCGGAGGCGAAGATGCAGGGCGTCGCGCCGCTGCTAAGGAGCAAGTATTTCACGGCGGTCGGCAGGGGGGCGGAAAAAGAGTACACGGTAACCGACACGCTGTCGAGCATGATCACTTTTTCGAGGCTGAACCTCTCTAAGCCGCCGTTTCCGATGAAGGGTCCGTTCGATATTATATTTTGCCGGAACGTTATGATATATTTTGACAATATAGTCAGGAAGAGGCTGATGGACGAGTTCAGCAGGCTCCTGCGCCCGGGCGGCTACCTAATGGTCGGGCACGCGGAGAGCATGGCCGGCATGTTGAGCGATATGGCGACCGTGCGCCCGTCGGTGTACCAAAAGGGCGGTTGACGGCGGCGGCGTGTTTTTGGCATCTGTGAAAAATGTTGTAATACGATAGATAATACGATACGGGATCAGCGCGTGGAACTATGAGCAACATAACGGTTGGCATATCGGATTGGGCGTTGTCGAAGAGCGCGGATGACATGATCATCACGTACTCGCTGGGGTCCTGCCTCGGGGTGACGGTTTACGATCCTCAGGTGTGCATCGGCGGGATGGTTCATTGCCAATTGCCGAGTTGCTCCACCGAAGACAAGACGAGGGCGATAGACAACCCGTCGATGTTTGTCGATACCGGCGTTTCGAACCTCTTCCAAAAGTTTTTTCAGGCCGGCGGCAGCAAAGCGCGCATGATAGTGAAGGCGGCCGGGTGCGCGGCAATCCTTGATTCTAACGGTTTTTTCAGAATAGGCGAACGCAATATCACGCTCTTCCGTAAACTATTGTGGAAAAACGGGATAATACTTAAAGGCGCCGAGGTTGGCGGCGATATTTCGCGTACGCTTGTTTTGGAAATGTCCACGGGAAGAACATATATCCGCTCAAAAGGCGAAGAAAGAGATCTATAGTTAGGAGCTTTATCGATGGCGTACAATATTTTGATTGTAGACGATTCGCAGACGATGCGCGCCGTACTCACGAAGACCATAGACATGGCCGGCATTGAGGTGGGCAAGGTCTTCGAGGCGGAAAACGGCAAGGAGGCGCTCGGCGTGCTCGAAAAGGAGTGGGTCGACATAGTCTTCGCCGACATAAACATGCCCGTCATGAACGGCGTGGAAATGGTCGAGGAGATGGTTAAGCTCGGCTACATCGAGACCACGCCGGTGATAGTTATCTCCACCGAGGGCAGCAAGACCCGGCTCGACTCGCTAAGGAGCATGGGTGTGCGGGGCTTTCTTAGGAAGCCCGTGTCGCCGGAGCTCTTCAAGTCGGTCGTGGACGGGGTTTTGTCCGGCAGGGCCGGCGGCGAGGGCGGCGCTCCTGCCGGCGGGGCCGCCGAGGGTTCCGGGGAATCCGGGGACGTCTTTAAGATATAGATAGGCCAACACTAATTACGGAATGAAAGGCGGGAGGCATGGATAAAACCCAAATGTCAATGGTGGTCGACAGTGTGTGCAAGATTATCTTGGAGGAGCTGGCGTTCCTATTTTGCGAGTCGCAAGACGCCGCCAACTTCGACTACACCCATATAAAGGACGCGCACGAGGCGTCCATGGAGTTTTCGGGGCCGCAAAAAGGGAAGTTCAATATCGCCGCCGACCAAAAGCTCTGCCTGCTCTTAGCGAGCAACATGCTCGGCATAGAGCCCGACGAAGACATGGCGCAGGCGCACGCCCGCGACGCGCTGAAAGAGGCGCTGAACGTGATATGCGGCCGCTTCCTGACAGAAGCATACGGCGAAGAGGCGATCTTCAACCTAAGCGCCCCGCAAATAGGCGACATAAGCGACCTCTCGAAGGTCGACGCCGGCGCGGAGATGGAGTGCATGCAGTTTTTTGAAACGGAAGGGTACTGCTTGGTCGTTAGGCTGATGATTTATAAGCCTTAATGTCATTTTGGGAATAATATCGGCGGGGTTTACGTAGTAATTACTGGAGAATGGCGTTAGCGTAGTTAAATCTTCGCAAGGGGTTATCATGACAAAAGTAAAGGTGCTTATAGTTGACGACTCTGCTGTGGTTAGGCAGATACTGACTCGCGAATTTTCCAAAGATTCGGACATTGAGGTCGTAGGCACCGCCCCCGACCCCTACGCGGCGCGCGACAAAATAGTAAAGCTAAAGCCCGACGTCATCACGCTCGACGTCGAAATGCCGCGCATGGACGGCGTCACTTTCCTGCGCAAGCTCATGAAGCACCACCCGATACCCGTCATCATCGTTTCATCGCTAACGGCAGCCGGCAGCGAGCTTGCCATGGAGGCCCTCAACTGCGGCGCGGTGGACGTAATGTGCAAGCCAGGCGCGGCCTACAGCGTCGGCGACATGTCCGAGGTGCTCATCCAGAAAATCAAGGGCGCCGCGCTGGTCGACATGAAGAAGCGCGCCGATATGGTAAAAGAGCGCGCCGAAACCTCCGCCGAACCCGTCAAGCGCCTCGCCATGACAAAAACGACGAACAAGATAATAGCCATAGGCGCTTCCACAGGCGGCACCGAGGCCATAAAGGACGTGATAGAATCGTTCCCGGCCGGCGCGCCCGGAACGGTCATCGTCCAGCATATGCCAGAGTACTTCACCAAGTCGTTCGCCGAGAGGCTGAACAGCGTGTGCGAGATCGAAGTAAAGGAAGCCGAGAACGGCGACCGCGTCATCCCCGGCAGGGCGCTTTTAGCCCCCGGCAACAAGCATATGGTGCTGAAACGCTCCGGCGCGCAGTACCTAGTGGAGGTTAAGGACGGCCCGTTGGTATTCCACCAGCGCCCCGCCGTAGAGGTGCTCTTCAATTCCGTGGCGATGTACGCCGGCGCGAACGCCGTTGGGATGATACTTACAGGGATGGGGAAAGACGGCGCGAAAGGCCTGCTGGCTATGAAAGAATCCGGCGCGTACACGATCGTCCAAGACGAGGCGTCGAGCGTGGTGTGGGGCATGCCGGGCGAGGCGTTCAAAGTAGGCGCGGCAACGATAGTCCTGCCGTTAAAAAAGATTGCCGCGGAGGCGCTGAAAATGGCGCAGGCGGAGTGATGCCCGTCAATTTTTAACCGTCACCCACGCCACCCCTTTCGCCAGCACGGCGGCTCTAAACGCATTCGGCGTCATCTCCGCGCCGCGCACCGTCAGCGAATCTATCCGCCCGTTCAGCGCGATGCCGCTTTGCAGCGGGTAGTCGGCGAATATGCTGTGCGACAGCGCCTCGGCGTCGAGCATATCGGTTAGCGGGAACCTCATGTGCGGCTTCATTTTGTTGATGATTATCCCCTTGAGCAGCCAATGTTTTGTCTTTTGGAAGCTGCTCGCCGTCTCAAAGTCGTAGTTCAGGTTCTCGATAAGCAGCGCTTTCGCCCTCTCGTCGTAGACCGCCCGCCCTGTTACCCGCACGCTCCCTTTCAGCGAGCCGGAGAGTTCCATTCTCAGCAATATCAGGCCGTTTTCGTTTATCCCCGCGACCTCTATGTCGTTGACCGTGACCGATTGCATGCCCGACCTAAACGTTTTTCCGATAAAGAGTTCCTTGCAGATGGCGGTGGCTTTTCCGTAGGGGACTTCGGCGTATAGGTTGACGGCGAAAGTTGAGTCTTGCCCTTGCGGCGTTAGGAAGTTGGGCAGCGGCATCGGTTCGCGCCGCTTTGGCTCGTCGCCGATGACGGCCTCGGTAACGGCGCGGATGCCGACGAGGGCGGAGATGGAGGCCCCGCGCCCCTTTAGGTTCGACAGGTATATCTCGGTTGGGTCGAAGCGCATCCATATCGTTTCCCGCGTCTCCGGTATGGGGAGGCCGATGGGCGTGTAGAGCTGCTCCCATAGTGGGGCGATGACCGATTTTTTTATGATGTCGGAGTTGGCCAGCGCCTTGTCTATGTGCGGCCCTATGGCGTCGAGTTGTTTCCCCGCCAAGTAGTCGGCCAACGGTTTGATGGGGATGGTGGCGACGCGGGTTTTGATTACCGGCTCTTTAGTCCATGTGTAGCCGTCGGTGTAGGTGGTTGTCGCGACGAGCCAGTTGTTCTTGAGGGATATTTTGGAACGCAGCCTAAATGTGATGCCCGCTTCGATGTCTTGGTGCTCGGTGTGGCTGAGGCCAAGGGCGGAGAGCGTAGCCGAGACGCGCATCGTTATCTTGACGGGGAAGCTGCACGAGAGTTCGTCGCCCTTTGCGCCGATTTTGACGGGGCCGTTTTTGCGGGCGGAGATCTTGATGTTCAGGATGCCGCCCGGGAGCGCGGTGTCGCTCTTAAAGAACGCGCCGCTAAACTCGTCGTTGATGAGTTTTTCGAGGAACGCGGTTTTGATTTCGATGGGGATGTTTATTGTCGACGGGACGGGGGATAGGCTGGCGGCGGGTATGTTAGGGCCGCCGGCAATGGCCTTGGAGCGGCTTGCGCAGTTTAGCGCCGCGCAGGCTAAAAAAATAATTAAACAATTCATTAAGGCTCGCATAATGGAAATATACTATATTTAGTGTTAGCGGTAGGGAAGTTATTCTTTGAGAATCAAAAATCGGAGGATTTTTTATTATGAACACGACAAAGCACGATTTAGTCGCCGCTGTGGCCCGCGTTACCGGCCTCACGCAAACCGAGACCAAGATTGCCGTGGAAGAGTTTTTGGAGGCGTTGTCCGAGGAGCTTGAGCGCGGGCGGACGATTGAGGTTCGGGGGTTTGGGACGTTTCAGGTTAAGGAGCGCAAGGCGCGGCCCGCCCGCAACCCCCGCACGGGGGAGGTCGTCCCCCTCGAGAAGCGCATGGTGCCCATCTTCAAGTACTCTAGCGATTTGAAAGCGCGGATAAGCGGCAGCGGGAAGCGGTAAAAAGCGGGGCGGGCGGCGCGGCAGCCCCGCTTTTTCCATAGTATCGCGCATGGGCATGCCGCGCGTTAAAAAATAAAAAAAGTTTGACTTAAACGCAGCGCGATAACTATATTTTCCCATCGTAATACCCTTAGGCATACTCTGGTTCAAATACAGATTGTTGCGGATACGCCGTAAAAATTGAGCAAGGCAGGCGTAGCGCGGCATCGCGATAACAATATTATTGCGCTTGTAGTATGCCTGATTCCGGTTGAAATACCAAACCCTAAGGAATTGACGATGAAACGAATCGGCGCGTTTACCGCGATACTGGCCGCGGTGTTTGCAGCGGGGCCGTCTTTTGCCCAACCGGGCGGCGGCATTGAACCGGTGGGAAATGTCAGGTTGGGGGTGCCGTCTTTCGACGTGCGCTTGTCGATGGGATTCAACTACGATCTGCTGCGCTCCCTTACGAATGTCTCTTTTGATTACCCGGTAGGGTATTTCGGATTCAACATACCGTTTCCATTTTCAGCCGGGCTGAGCGATTTTTTAGACGAGAAGTCGATAGACAGCATCTTTGGCAACGAAAAAATCTTTAGGCGCGGAAATAAGTTCAACCCGACGGCCGGCGCCAGCCAAAACGCGAATTACACGGTGAGGGTAGACGTTCCGATGGTCGGCGGCGTTGGTTCTTTCGCGTATACGCAAAACTTTTTCATGAACTTCAGCACCGCGCTAGGCGGCTCGTCTCTTATAGAAACGTTTCGGCCTATAAACGAAGTTTTAGATAACGGCGGCGGCGCCGCTCCCGGGAGCATAGACGGCTTTTTGGCTGTGAGGGGCGCGCTTAGGCTGCCGCTGTCGGTCAGCATGGGCTGGGAGACGATGACGTTTGGGTATGCCTATAGGGTGAACAACAACGACGACCTCGTCTTCGCGCTCAACCTGCACCGCCACCTCTTCTCCGTAGACGTGAGGCTCAAGGCCGACATCGATATTTTGGGTCACGCCAACATAACCGCCCGCAACGTTGACATGGGCGACGGCGCTTTTATGAGCATTGGCATAGACGAGGAGCTCATCAATTTTAACTCTGATAAGTGCAACGGGCTCGCGCAGGGGCGCTTTAGGGCCGAGGCTTGGACGCCCTCCGTCGGCGTCAAATGGAAGAGGTTTTCGCTCAACTCGCGCTTTGGGTTGAATACCAAAGCCAAGGGCTCGGCGGTTGGCGGCTTTGTCGTGCCGCGGGTGGTCGATTTGGAGACAGGCGACCTCACGCTCGGCGCCAAGTTCGAAAGTTTCTCCGACAGTTTGGGGGCCAATCCGCTCTACGTCTTCAAGACGTTCGGCGAGGGCGGCGGGCTGATACCGAACGAAATCGACAGCATCACCTACGAAATCCGCGACGCTTTCCGCTGGAAAATGCCGCAGGGGCACACGTTAGCGTTCGACATCGTTCCGAACAAAATGTCTGTCTCCTACACAAAGCTCTTCGGCGAGCTTGCCATGAAGATGGATAACATTATACGGACTACAAACGTGCGATCCGAAGATTCCAGCTCTTGGTTAGCCGGCAAGAACGACACGCTCTCCGTCGACTTGGGCGTTGCCGCCGACCATATCCTCTTGTTCAACCTTACTTACCCTTCGTTCTTCATGAACGTAGGGTTTGGGGGGTTAGACGCGCGGAGCAACCAAAATTATGCGTTGAGGGACAACAAGGCGCTTAAGAGTTTGCGCGTGGGGGATGTGGTCATGGTGCTGCCGATAGTCAGCGGCGGGTTGAATTTGGGCACCAAGCTGCAGCTCCGTTTAGAGGCGGACATACTGCCGCTGCCGGCTGTGCGCAGCGGGGTGAATTATTACTTTTAGCGCGGGGAGAAAAGTTGTTAGCGCAATGGCATAACATTGTTATTGCTTAAAGTGCCCGTTGAATTAGGTTTTCGCGCCTGTTGAAAGGATTGCCATAGATGTTAAGGAAAATCGAAGTTTCCGTCTTGTTGGTCTTAGCGTGCGTTGCGTTCGCGTCGGCGGCGCAGCGGCAGGCGTTAAAGATTGTGCCCGACCCTAGCGCCGCCGGCATAAGGAAAGCGGCGGATACCGTCCGTGTCGAGTGGGTGCAGCTTACGGGGGCTGGGTCGCAGATTCCGGAGGCGCAGCCCCTATCGGGCGACATATACTATGCTTCCGCGCCGGCCGCTGGCGACTTGTCTAAGTATAGGAAGCTCTCTTCCGTTGTAGACGACAATGCGCTTGCCCCTTTCGGCGCGGCGTACAATAAGAGGGTAACGCGCTTTATTCCCGGGCGGCAAGGCGGCCGCATGGGTTCAGGGGTCTACTACGTTATAGCCGCCGCCGTCGCCGAGAGCGGCGACACCCTCTACTCCGACTACCTAAACCTTATGGTTGCGAGCGCCGAGCCGCCCGCGATTATCTACCCTCGGGCCGACTTTATGAAGGGCGAGTCTACAAAGATGGTCTCCGAACTTGCGCCGCTCTTTCAGTGGAAGCCCGTTGCCGGCGTGCCGTATTACCACGTGCTTCTTTCCGACGAGCCGTTCGCCACGCCGGACGGCAAGCCCAACTCGAACGTCAACATTATTTGGCAGGCCATAACCCCAAACACGCGCATAGCCTACGGCGCGCCCGATCCGTCGAACACGATAAAGGCCTCGCCGCCGCCGCTCTCGCCGGGCAAGACCTATTCGTGGATAGTGCTGAACAACTACGGCAACTACTCGGCGTTCACGTCGTGGGACGTCGTAAGCGCGATGGATCAGGTGGCAGGGCGCTTCGCGATAAAGGCGGACGGCGGGGCGCTCAAGGCGCCGAGGCCTACGGCTCCGGCGCGCGGCAACGCTTTTAACAATGCCGCTGAGATAGAGTTTAAGTGGGCGAACATCGACACGGGCGCCAGCTCCTATCTGCTGAACATCTTCAGCGATGGGCGCACCGCCGACTTCGGCATGGGGGGCATGGGCGATTTCGCCATGAAGATGCTCGTTTGGGAGGCCACGGTGCCGCGCGGCGCGGGTGACACGCTGCGCGTGGTGTTAAACGCAGGCGGCACGCTGGCAAGCGGTTCGTACACGTGGCGGGTATACGCGTTAGACAGCCGCGGCGCGGCGTTTACGGATAATAATTCTACCTCGACGTTTAGATACAGCAAATCCGCCGAGGGCAATTTGAGCGTTAAGACCTTTGAGACGCTGGGCGGCGTGCAGTCGCCGGTTGGTTTTGTAGAGCTAAAGCCGGAGGTGCTCGACGGGTCTACAATGACGCCGTTTCTCTTCTATACAAATAGTAACGGCGCCTTAGACAATAGGCGCATTTCCGCCGGAGTCTACCGTATCACGGCCGCAAAGGAAGGTTACTGCGCGTATACCTCCACCGTTGCCGTGACGCCAAGCGGTACGGCCTCCGTGCAAATCCCAATGTCGCGGCCGGAGGCGGTTCTCTACGGCAGGGCGCTTGCCTCTAACGACAGTTCGGCCTTGAACTCGGCCACGGTCACCGCCGCGTCGGAGTGGGGCGATACGGTTTTCGCAACGACAGACGGGAACGGCGGGTTCGTGCTTGCCTGCAGGGCGGCCGATTGGGTTGTTACGGTTCAAAAGCCGGGTTTTAGGGCCTCCTCCCCGAGGAGGGCGGCCCTGCGCGTAGGCGACAATAAGAATTTTGGGGATGCCTATTTGGAGAGGAATCAATTCACGCTCTCCGGCGTCGTCAGGAACTCGTCCGGCGGCACGGTTGTCGCGGCGCGGGTTCGCCTCTTGCGCGGCGGCGTTCTGGTAGACGAGGTATCTTCTACGCCGCAGAACGGCGCCTATGCGTTCTATGTCGGTTCGGGCGTGTACACGCTCACGGTTGAGAAGCCCGGGTTTGCGATGTTCAGCAGGAGCGTTGCCGTCGCCGGTACGGCGTCTCAAGACGTAACCCTAAGGGGGGGCGCGGCGCTTGTCAACGGGTCTATTATCGGCAGGAGCTGGGTTCCCGCTATAAACGCATACGCGAACGCGCCGATTGCCTCCGCGCGGGTCACGTTTGTCGAAACGGGCGCAGCGAATCCCGATACCCTTATTGTGATAAGCGATCCGGTATTCGGAAAATTCTCCATAAGCCTGCCGCACGGTAAAACATACGATGTAAAGGTTGCCGCCGCCGGGTTTGGGCCGGAGGCCGCTATCAGAGGGCTTACCACAGAGGGCGTGGATGACGGCGCGCCTATAACGTACGCCGATACCGTTTACGCGTTGGCCATGATCAAGGGCCTTGTCGCCCTTGGCGGCGGCGTATTTATGGGCGGCGTCGATGTGCTAGTTTACGATGCGGGAGGCCGCGTAGCCGCGTCGGCTAAGAGTGCGGCTGACGGCAGATACGAGATAAGGAACATTCCTAACGGCGTCGTAACGGTCAACGCCGGCGCGGATGGGTATTTTGCGGATGCAGCCGCCATCGATAATAACACCACCATCCCCGCCCCGATAACGATAACCATAAATAACGGCCGCCTCTCTCCGAATAGCGACTCTTACAACATCCGGTTGCAGCCCGGGGATAAGGCCATAAAGTTTGATGTCGCTGGGTACTCAGGGAGCGGGGCGGTGAAGGCGGCGTCGCCGCTCAACCGGACGCTCTTCTTCAACAACGCGGCGGGCGATACCGCCGAGCTTAGAAACGCCGGCGCCGGCTATTATGTGGTAGAGGCCGCCCCCGATTCAAGCAATTACAGCCTTTTAGAGTTATCATACCATAGGTTCAATGTCTCCCAAGGCAGCGCCGAGCATACTGAAACGCTCTACTTCCCGTTTACTTATCCGTCTTTGGACACGGTTGCGTCGGACAGCGCCGGCGTGTGCCGGATCGCGGGCCCCACCGGCAACCCGCATTCGCCGGTGGTTAAGATGGCTTTTTACTATCGAAGCGAA
>JAIRUL010000275.1 GCA_031254445.1 Chitinispirillales bacterium | reverse complement strand
AGTGCTGGACAGGGTGATTGTGCAGTCAATGGCGGGGCTTGCGGGTTTGGCGCAAGCTGCGGTGGCAAATGCGGAGAATAACAACCAATCCGAAGTTGACAAAGCAGAATTGACGGAGTTGACGGATAAGATAGAGAAGATAGGCAAAGCGGATAAAGATCAAGAGGTTATGATGGCTAAGATGTTGAGCCTGATTCGGGAGGAGTTTAACATGATGGAGAACAAAATGGATCTATTGTCGCAGAGGATTGATGATATGGAGATGAGGCAGTTGTAGCAGCGGCGGGAGGCAAAGCCCTGCCGCTGCTACCGCATCCCATCAAAAGTCCTTATCAACAATCTCCATTCCGCGTCTGCAAATCTCTCTCGCGTAATCAGTCCACACGCCTTGTCCCCAATAGCGGAAGCAGCTGGTTTGGGAGACTAACAAATAATACAAGGCGTTTCTGTATCGGTGTTCGTCCGTCGAGACCTTTGAATTCAACACTTTTTGCGCGAACTTTGCGCTAAGCTGGTTAATGGGGTCTAGGACGTTTTGGTAGCCTTTTACCCACGAGATATCGTTTGTCCAGCTCCCGCCGTCCATGTGGAAGCGGCCGTCTTCTTTTTTCAGCTCCTCTATCGCCGCGGCGACGTCTTTTTTACCGCCGGACGCCATCTTGTCCCAGATGCGCTTTTGGAACAGCGGTTGGAGGACAGGTAAATCTTTCTCGGTGACGCCCATCGCCTCAAGATGCTCAAGGTACTCCGTCGCGTTCATCATCGGCGAGTCGCTGCCTGTAGATTCGCGCGCGGTTTCCATGAACTTGGGGGGGAATTCGTTCATCATCACGCCGCCGTTCTCGCCGTCGGCTATTTGCGCCACTATGGACGGGACGCTCTTGCCGGCGATTGACGTGCGCGACATGCCTTTCGCCTCGTAGTAGGGCTGCATCTGCGCGACGAGTTTCGTGTCGCTGCCTTGCGTTTTTATGATGGCGATGATGCTCGCCTCCTCGCCGCTCGAATTCTTGCAGACCAAGCGGTGGGGGATGTATTTGTTCTCGGGGCCGTGGCCGTTTTCAGGGCGCTCTACCGTGTGTTCCTGAACGAGTACCCACGTAAAGCCGCACTCTTTGAGCGTTTTCACAAACTCGTAGGCGGTATCGGGGTGGTTCGGCAGCGCCATCTCGGAGGGCGAGAAGCCGCGGACGCGCTGGAGCGCCTCTACGCCGAAGATCGCTGCGAAGTTGCTCTGCCACGCCTTAACGTTCAGGCGGTAATCCTGCACGGGCGTGGAGGGCGCTACCGCGTGGCCCCACGGGCAGCCGAGCCATTCCACGGCGCGGCGCGCGGAGTGGTCGCAGGTAACGTACTTGAGCGCGTCGAAGACGTCGTTTAACCCCATCTTCCGAAGCCCGTAGAGGAGCTCGCCCGAGTACTCGAGCATCACGCGCGGCTCCTTGCCCTCGTTTAAGAGCTGCGGGACGAACTCGCCTATGCGCTTGTAGCACCAGTGGAAGACCGAGGCGTTGTGGTTGTCGCCGATGCCCGGGTTGTCCATCATGTGCTTGAGGTTGCTGATGACGTCCGCCGTGCCGAGGTCGCCGCCGCCGGCGGGGATCAGGGGCTGGTGCATATGGAGCGCGATGGCCGTAGCGCTGCGGATGTTGCCGAAGTTGATTTTGCTCTTTTCGGCTGGCGTTAGGATGTTTTTCGGCCTTGACTTTATGGCTTCCTCCGCCTCTTTGAAAGAGGAGATGTTGGGGAGGCCGTCTTCGAGAATTTCGGGTTGCATGTTTTTGCCGATTCCTTTCTGTGTGTTTTAAAATCAAAATTTTTATATTGTAGGGGCGGGGCGGCTTGCCCCAGCCCTATTATTTACATTCGCGCAGAGGGCGGCCGCAAGGGTCGCCCCCTACGGCGGCATCGTCGATACGCATATCATTAAAATCAACCCCAAAAGCGCTGCTACTTATGCTTAATAAATTCATAAATATTCATGTAATGCGTTCCGGGATTATTCCACGAGTAGTCCGCCCTCATGCCGTTTTTCATCAGGTGCCTGAAGTCTTCGGGGTAATCGTAGTATAGCCCAACCGCCCTGTTCATTGCCGACTCTAAACCCGAGGTGTTCAGGTCGTTGAAAGTGTACCCGTTGCGCGCGCCGATGTCTACCTGCGCGTAGTCTTTGTCGAAGACGGTGTCGGCGAGGCCGCCGACCGCGCGCACTATCGGGACGGTGCCGTAGCGCAGGGCAATGAGCTGGGTTAGGCCGCAGGGCTCGAAGGCGCTGGGGACTACCACCATGTCGGAGCCGGAGTAGATCAGGTGCGACAGTTCCTCGTTGAAGCCGAGCTCTATGTGGCAGTCTACGCTCTGGCCGAGCTGGTTCCGCAGGTGCGAGAACTGGCCGGCGATGGCGTTGTTCGACGGCGAGCCGAGCAGTATGAACTGCGCCCCGCGCGACAGCGCGTAGTGGGCGGCGTGGCAGATTAGGTTCAGGCCCTTCTGCTCGTCAAGCCGCCCTATATAGGAGATGATGGGCTTGTTGCTCTTGTAGAGCCAAAAGCGGTCGCGCAGGGCGTCCTTGTTTTTGTACTTTTCCTCGATATTGTCGATGCCGTACCGCGCCGGCAGGTACCCGTCGCACTCGGGGTTCCACGTGCTGTAGTCGACCCCGTTGAGCACCCCGCCGAACTTCCCCTGATGCGCGTGCAGCGTCCCGCCGAGGCCGTGCCCCTGCCCCGTGTGCCGCGCCTCCCAAGCGTGCTTGGGCGACACCGTAGTCACGAAGTTCGAATAGACTATCCCGCCTTTCATGCAGTTGAGGACGGATGCGTTGTTGTCGTCGCGAAGCTGCGTCGGGCTGAAGTAGTGCTCCGGCCGGCCAAGCCCGGTCGCGGCTAGGATGTCGTGGCCGAAGATGCCTTGGTGCTTGAAGTTGTGTATCGTGTAGCATACCCGCTGTTTCCACATGCCGTGGTGCTGGTAGATTTCGGCTAGCATGACCGGCAGAAGCCCTGTCTGCCAGTCGTGGCAGTGGATGACGTCCGGCTGTTTCCCGCTCTTTAGTATAAACTCCAGCGCGGCCTTGCAGAAGAAAGCGTAGCGCATAACGTCGTCGTGGCAGCCGTAGAAAGTGTGGCGGTTGAAAAAGTTGTCGTTCGAGTGCGGGTCGATGAAGAAGCACTTGCGCCCGTGGACGAACCCGAACCACACCGAGCAGTGCACCGCCCCCCCGAACCAAGGCACCCAAAGGTCATTGTGGCTGACCGTGAGCCCCCAAATCTGGTCGTAGCGCATGCAGTCGTACTTGGGGATGATGATCTCGACGTCGTTCCCCCGTATGGAGTGCTCCCAAGAGAGCCCGAAGATAACGTCCGCCAACCCGCCCACCTTGGCCACAGGCGCGCATTCCGGCGCAACATGAACAATGTACATGCCTCCCGCCCTTCCCAAAAGATAAAGGTTACCCCCTCCGCGAATAAATAAAATAAAACATGGCGCGGGAATAATGTATATTTATTTTATATTTTGGCTGTCGGTTTTGATTTTAATCTTTTGATTCTAGCCATACCAAGGAGAGCCCCAACAATATGCCGTTATCCGACGTCATAAACACCGCCCTAGACCATATGCATCACATCGCCAAAACCGAAACGGTGTTCGGCGACCCCCTAAAAGTCGGCGGCATCACCATCGTGCCCGTATCCAAAGTCTCAATCGGTTTCGCCGCCGGCGGCGGCGGTAAGGACGACAAGGGCGGTTCCGGCGCCGGTACGGGCGGCGGGGTCAACGTAACCCCGGTCGCGCTCATATCTATCTCCGGCGACGGGGCCGTCAAGGTGCACCCGCTCGACGGCGACAACCCTGCGGATATCGGCAAGCTGTTGGCGGCGGCGCCGGACGCGGTTAAGAAAGTTATGAAGTTTTTCAAGAAGAAAGACGGGAAAGACGGCGGCGGTGACGGGGATGGCGATGTGTATGGGGATGGCGGGGTAGCGGCGGAATAAAAAGGTTAAAGCCAACGTCAAAAAAAGGGTCGAAAATGTTCGGCTCCTGCAACAGAATTATTGCCGAATAACGGCATTGCCCATTCAAGAAAGGGTTTATAAAGAAATGCGCATTACCGCAAAACGCCGCCCGCCTTTTATCCGGCGATTGCTATTGCTGCCGTCGTCCCTCGCCGCCGTTTTCGTCGCCTGCGTTTACCCCGTCTACGACGAGAAAACCGCCGCTATAGTGGACGAACAGCAGAGCGTTTGGCAATATTTGAAAATCTTCAGCATCTATGACCGGCTTCCCGCGAAGTGCGGGGCGATGACGCCTTACGACATGTTCCGCGCGATAAACGACAGCCTCGGCAGCGGCCGCTACACAGAGTACATAGACGATCGGCCCGGCGGAGGGTTTTTTTTCGACCCGGAGATTGTCTTTGACGACACGTTAGAACTTACCCCGTCCACGGCGTACATCCGCATACCCGAGTTCTCGAATCCGGCGAAAGATTTTTTTTCGCTCTCGCAGCGGTTCATGTCGCGCTACCAAAATATCATCATAGACTTGCGCTTCAACGGCGGCGGGCTTTTGAGCGCGACCGATTATATGCTCGGCGAGCTGTTGCCTAGGGGCACGGAGTACATCGGAATCCGCCAACGAAGCTACAACGATCAAACGTTTTCCGGCGAGACCGTTGAAGCTAAACTTAAAACCGGAAACGCGTACCCCGCGTTGCTAAACAAGAATATCACCGTGCTGATGAACGGGTACAGCGCCAGCGCCTCCGAGATAATGGCCGCCGCCCTCAAAGACCGCGCGGGCGCGTACTTAGTAGGCGAGACGAGCTACGGCAAGGGCATCGGGCAGGTGATCATCGGGCGCAATAGGCGCAAGACGCTGTCCATCACCTTTATGGAGATCCGCGGGCTTACGGAAAGGACGGGGGACTACCACAGAGTCGGGATAGCGCCGGACGACATCCCGGAGGAAGCGTATGACGAGGTTATAGAATTTTTAATTTCCGACAACCCTCTTTCCGACATAGCGATAGCGCAGAGCATGAACGTGCTTGAGGAGATTTGCGGCGAATGCTCGTATATGTCCCCGGTCGTTTACTTGTCATGGGTTACTGCTTTGAGCATCGAAATGCTCTGCGGGGTCAAGCTGCTCGATCCGGATTTTATGGTCGTGCCGGAAAGCGGGGG
Source organism: Chitinispirillales bacterium (assembly GCA_031254445.1). Classification (GTDB taxonomy): domain Bacteria; phylum Fibrobacterota; class Chitinivibrionia; order Chitinivibrionales; family Chitinispirillaceae; genus GUT77. Next base: position 5,916 of record JAIRUL010000275.1, on the reverse strand, counting down.
CGAGGGGGATGACGACGATGGCGATGCCGATACGACTAACGGGGTTGCGGCGAAGCTGCGGAAGTTCGCCGCGCGCAAAAACTTGCCGTCTAAGGCGGAGCTGCGCGAGATTGTGAAGAACGGCATGCCGGAAATTGCGGTGCAGATGCGGCGGCCTATGGGCGCGGTGATTGTCGGCGAAGAAGAGCTGTTGAAGAAGCATCCGCAGCTATTGCGGATGGGTGACTAACGCCGGTTGATTAATATCAAATGATTAATGCGGGATAATTAAATGCCGGGTAATAAATGCTGGATGATTAATACCGGATTAAACGATGCCTTGCAATCATACACTAAGTTACCGAGCGGAGCAACAGTAAAATGAAAATCTTTATCACCGGCGGAACCGGAAATATAGGCCAGTACGTAACCTTGGCCGCGATAAACGGCGGCCACCAAGCTGTCGTTTTATCCCGTAATCCCGGCAAATACCCCTCCTTGTCGAAAAAAGCTGAACTTGTCAGCGGAAGCATTACAGATTATAATTTGATTGCCAAATGCGTCCAAGGCTGCGATGCCGTTATACACATTGCGTTAGGGTGGGGCAACGAGCCGGTATCAATGCTAACCGCCGATACTGCGGCCACGGTCAACCTATTAGAATTATCCGAAAAAGCCGGCGTCAAAAAATTCATCTATACGAGCAGCACCGCCGCAATGGGGCAGATGCGCCAAGTCATGGAAGAGTCGATAGCCAACATTCCGGTAGACCTCTACGGCAGCACAAAGGCCGCGTCGGAGGCCTACGTCCTTGGGTTTCGGAAGTACTGCGAGGGGCGCGAGGTGTCGATGAAGCGGAATGTCATCCGCCCCGGGTACACGTACTCCACGCCGCCGTATCCCGACGGCGCGACGCAGCCCGACGCGAGGTTTCGGGACATCGCAAACGCCGTCGTCAACAATAGGCCGGTGGTATTGACTAGGCGCGACGGGACGCAGTTCATATCGGCGGGCGAGATAGCGCAGCTGTACCTAAAGTTAGCGGAAAGCGATAAAAACGAGGAGGTCTACTTAGCCTTAGGAAACGCCTTTACAAGCTGGGAGCGGATAGCGCAAATCGCGAAAGAGGAATGCCCGTCGTCAACATCGGAAATCGTGCTGAACGATCTAGGGTGGGGCGAGGAGCCGATGATGTTTAGCGTAAGCAGGATGGATAGGGATTTCGGCCTATCGTTCGACAGCCAAAAGGATTTGAGGGAACATATCAGGTGGAATGTCGAGCAGGCAATCAACAAAAATGCCCGCTAATACCGTTCGTATAGAAAAATTGGTCTTCGGCGGCTACGGTTTGGGCAGGGATAGCGCCGGCGTTGTCCTCATTCCGGGCGTCGCCGAGGGCGAGCTGGTTGAATTTGCGAACGACGGGACAAAGGGTGGCACGCGCGTCGGGCGGGTCGCGAAGATAGTCGAAGAGTCCCCCCTCCGCCGCGCCGCGCCCTGCGCCTACGCGGAGGAGTGCGGCGGGTGCGATTGGCTCCACCTTTTATACGGCGAGCAAGCCCGCTGCAAAAAAGAAATCTTCCTTGACTGCGCGACACGCATAGGAAAATTCGGCCACCCAAGCGGCATAGAAATCTTCACGGCAAACGAGTTCGGCTATAGGATGCGCGCGCAGATAAAAATCGACCGTCAAAACAAACGCGCCGGATTCTTCCGCAGAAAGACCAACGGCGTAGTAAGAATCGATGAATGCCCGCTGCTTGTCGACGGCATTAACGGCGTATTGGCGCGCCTGAACTCCGGCATGGTTGACGCTTTCCCCGATCGCGTCCAAAACATAAGAGTCCTCGCCGGCCAAAGCGTCGCGAGCAGCCCAGCCATAGCCGGATTGACAAGCGCGAGTACCGAAATCAACGTGTCGGGCATAAAATTCATCGCCGACGGCGGCAGCTTTTTCCAGTCAAATAGGTTCCTATTAGAGAAATTGGGCCGATGGGCGCAGGGGCGGCTTGGCGGCGGCTACTGCATGGATTTGTACGGCGGGATAGGTTTTTTTTCATTAATGCTCGCCGACGACTTCGACGGCATCGCCTTAGTAGAATGCCTGCCGGCGCAAATAAAAGCCGCCGAGCGGAACTTTCAGATCAACGGGAAGCTGCGCATCAAGGCAATATTAGCGGATGTAGAGAGCGGCGCGTGGATAGGCGCGGAGTGCGGAAAGCGGTTGGGCGAGTTGACAAAGCGGAGCGCCCCGGATTGCGTAATAATAGACCCCCCGCGCCCAGGGCTTGCCAAAAGCGTCCGCAATTGGCTGATAAGCGCCGCCCCGCCCGCAATCCTATATGTCTCATGCAATCCGCCGACATTCGCCAGAGACGCGGGGGCGCTCATCCGCGGCGGGTACAAGTTGGCGGACTGGTCGCTATTCGACCTGTACCCAAACACGCATCACATAGAATCTGCAGCGATATTCTATAGGCGTTGACGCAACGGTTTTCGGCATGCTACTTCCCCCTAACCGCCTCAATCCTCCCCGCGTAATTTTCTGCCCCGCCGCCGAAGACGTAGCTCCCCGCGACTAGCACGTCGGCCCCTGCGGCCACGCACAGCCTTGCGGTCTGTTCGTTTACGCCGCCGTCAACCTCTATGTCGATGCCGACGCCCATGTCTAATGCGGCTTTCCGCACGGCTGCGACTTTGTCTATGGCATCGGGGATGAATTTTTGGCCGCCGAAGCCGGCGTAGACGGACATTATCACTATTTGGTCAATCTCCGTGAGCGCGCCCATGAAGAGGCTTACGGGCTTGTCGGGGTTGACGGCGACTCCCGGGCGCGCGCCGCGGGCCCTTATTTTGCCGACTAAGGCGAAGACATCGTCGATTCCCCCAACGGCTTCGGCGTGGAACGACAGGATGTCCGCCCCGGCGTCGCAGAAAGCGTCGGCGTACTTGCCGGGGTCGGATATCATGAGGTGGACGTCAAGGGGTATAGCCACGCACTTCTTGACCGCCTCCACTACAAACGGCCCGAAAGTGATGTTCGGCACAAAATGCCCGTCCATGACGTCGCAGTGTATCATATCCGCACCGGCATCTTGCGCGGCCTTGACCTCGCGCTCTAAAACGCGGAAGTCGGCGGATAGGATTGACGGAGCGACTTTTATCTTTTTCATTTACATAAATATATTTATTTCCACGCACGAATTCAACCATAGAAGCCAAAATATAAAAAATTGTGGTTTTTTGGATTTTAAGTTGCTATATTATACAGTAGGGACGCTAATGTCTATAGGGCTATCTAAAATGTAAACCGAAATTCAAGCGAAACGAGGTCTATTATGACAACCGCCTACGTCAATCGGCATTGGGGCCGGAGCCGCGCCTCCGCTTCCGCGGCGCTTTTTTGCATGGCCGCGCTCCTCTCATTCGGCCTCGCCGCCGGCGTTTCGGCGCAGATAGCCGGCCACGCCGAGTATTGCGAGATTGCGCTTACCGGGTGCCCGCAAGACTACGACGCGGCGGAATTGGTCGTCCCGCTGAACGTGGTCGCGCTCTCTACGAAGATACAGGCCTGCGGAATCGCCGACTCCGCGGTTACTCCGGGGTCGGGGTCGGGGGCGGCGCCGGCGGTTATGTTTGTTATCGACCACTCGCTCAGCATGACATCAGGCGAGATTAACGATACCCTCGGCAACCGCTTCAGGGTTACGCAGGCGCTCATAGACACCATCTACTCCGTGTATCCCGACGCCGAAGTAGGGATTGCAATTTTCGCCGACGCGCTCGTTTTCGACGCGAATAGGGACTCGAACTTGGTTAGGTTTCAGGGCGATACCTCCACGGTTAGGGGCGGAAACGCTCAGTTAGTGCCGCGCCAGTCCTATATGCCCTTGTTGCCGCTCAACCAAGCGGCCAAAACGGGAGGGTCGAACCCCTTTTATTCGGGAAGCGGGCCCGCCCCCCTTGTGATAGACGTCTATAGGAGCATGTTTACCGTGCCGGCGAGCCAGAACCGGCAGGCGACGATAACCGGCGGGCCTAGAGAGAGATCCGGCACCGACATATCGCTAGGGTTTGAGGCGGCGCTGGAGGCCTTTGCGAATTCTAATAAGCCCAAGGAGAACCAATACATCATATTCCTCTCCGACGGTACGCCCAGCGTAATATGCGGCGGCAACGCGAGCAACCCGCGTTGCGGCAAGGTGAACGATTATATCGCCGGCGTGAACACGCCTGCCACGTATACGGTGTACCTAAGCCGGGGCGCGGCCGCGAATACCCCGCCGCCCGCCAGCATTGCCCAAATGACCGGCAACATCAAAGCCAACGGATACTCGGCGACCAACGCGAGCAGCGACGTCTGGGTTTTGCAATCGAACTACAGCGACCTCCTGGCGCTCATGATGGAAAACATTATCACCCCCATGCTCTCCAAGACCTCCGGCGACGCGAAGAAAATCGTCATATCGAGCGCGGGCGTCTCCGATTCCTCAGGCGTTATGGACGGCGATTTCAGGTTCAGCAGGCGGCTTCCGTTAGACACCGCCGAGGTTACCGCCGTGAGCATGAACATCAGTTACGATGTGCGGGTGGACACGTTAGTGAATATTAACGGTAAAGACACTTTAGTTTACGCGCGCACGGCGAAGGACTCGCTCTTCTCCTACTCCTTTACCGTCCGGCGTTCAGCCTCGCCCGGCGCGGATTGGCGCTTTGGCCAAAACATAGATTCGGAGTGCGGGGCCATGCCCACGCTTGATTTGCAGTTTCAGGGCCAAAGCCTGATAGGCAAGGAGGCCAAGGGGAACATGGACCGTTTGACCATCGTTTTAGACAACACGGGCGGCCTTTTTGACTACAACAAGGTGATTGTCCAAGTGCTAAACGCGGACGGCACGCTCTCCGACTTGGAGGAGTTCACGCTTACGAAATCCGGCTCCGTTTGGACATACTCGTTCCCGCGCGAAGTGAGTTCTACGGCGAACGCCGGCGACAAAAAGCTCCAGCACAATGGGTTAGACAGCATAATCTTGGTCTTCCGCAACCCGGATATCCCGCTTGACACTATAAGGGTCTCGGTGCCGTTTATCTCCAACACGATGTTGTTTTACGACGGCCCAGGCGACCCCGCGCGGCCTGGAGTCGACAAGTTGCCGGACACCATAACGGTAAGGGCCGGCGACACTACGGATATTTATGTCAAGCTATTTAATGACAAAGACGGCAAATGGGACTCGCTAATGACCGCCGACCCGGGCAAGATAACGTGGACGGTCAGCGACCCGCGCGTCGTCACGCTTACGGGGGGCGGGGAGCATGGCCAAATCTACGCCGAGACAGCCGGCGGGACGTACACGGTCACCGCGACGTATACTGACGGCTCGCTTGTAATCGTGAAGCAGATTACGGTTAAGGTGGCTACGGGCGACCCGTTCTACCTTGAGGTTGTCTTTGACGCGGGCGACATAAACAAGAAAAGGGCCAGCGTCGATTCCCTCGCGATGGTAAAGGGGTACACGTTTGAGAAAGACGTTGACAGCGTGACATTCTATGCGGTTGAGCGCGACCGCTTCGGCAACTACATAGGCCATGCCGACAATTCTGTTTGGGCGAGCACCGACCCGGTCGCCATTACCGCCGACGTGTCGTCAAACGGCAATTCGGCGCTAGTAAGAAGGCACGGCAGCAAATTTGACGACAGCCTCTACGTGGCGGTAAGCAAGGGCGGCCTAACGGTTAGGGTAAAAATATCCGTTGTAATTGAGAGCGCCGTTTCTGTGGGGCCAAACCCGTTTGTTCCGGGCAAGAGCAATGTGATGGATAGGCTCAACTCTTTAGGCCCCGAGACGGCCCGCATCTACGGCCCCATAGTCCAAAATAGCAAAGGCGGCGAGAGCGCCACCGGCGTGCTCATAGCCGCGACCGCGCCGAGGAGCA
>JAIRUL010000218.1 GCA_031254445.1 Chitinispirillales bacterium | reverse complement strand
GCAACCCGACCCCGCACGTGGGGCGCATAGAGAGCACGAACCCCTGCGGCGAGCAGCCGCTTCTGCCGTATGAGTCGTGCAACCTAGGCTCCATCAATCTGGCCAAAATGATATGCGCCAAAGAGGGCAAAAAGGCCATAGATTTCGAGCGCCTCGGCTCGGTCGTCTGCGCGGCGACGCGCTTTTTGGACAACGTGATAGAGGTGAACAAGTACCCGCTGCCCGAGATCGCCGAGAAAACGCTCGGGAACCGCAAGATAGGCCTCGGCGTGATGGGCTTCGCCGACATGCTCATCGAGCTTAACATACCGTACAACTCGACCTCCGCCGCCGCCGCTGCGGAGGAGGTGATGAAGTTCATCCAAGAGGAGGCGCGGAAGGTGAGCGCCTATCTGGCGCGCGAGCGCGGTACCTTCCCCAACTTCCGCGGGTCGGTCTTCGACAAGGAGGGGGGCTTGCAGATGCGCAACGCCACCGTCACCACCATCGCCCCCACCGGGACCATCTCCATGATCGCCGGGTGCTCAAGCGGCATCGAGCCGCTCTTCGCCATCGTCTACGAAAAAAATGTGCTCGACGGCAAGCGCTTTTTGGAGGTGCACCCCGAGTTCAGGCAGGTCGCGTTAAACGAGGGCTTTTTTAGCGAGGAGCTCTTGGCGATGGTGGCCGAGTGCGGCAGCCTCGACAAGATCCACGGCATCCCCAAGCGCATAAAGGACGTCTTCGTTACCTCGCACGATATAGAGCCGCGCTGGCACGTAACGATTCAGGCCGCCTTCCAGAAGTACACCGACAACGCTGTCTCGAAGACCGTCAACTTTCGCCACGAGGCGACCGTGCAGGAGGTGGAGGAGGCCTTCCGCTACTCCTACGAGCTCGGCTGCAAGGGGATCACCGTCTACCGCGACGGCTCGCGGCAGAATCAGGTGCTGACAAGCGGCAGCTCCGGTGCCGCCGCCGCCGCCGATTTCCCCGCCGCCGGGACGATCCACCCGCGCCCCCGCCCCGCCGTGACCCACGGGCGGACCTACAAGACAAAAACCGGCTGCGGCACCCTCTACGTAAACATCAACTCAGACACATTCGGCTTCTGCGAGGTCTTCACCCAGATGGGCAAGTCCGGCGGCTGCGCCGCCTCAAACGCCGAGGCCGTCTCGCGCCTAGTGTCGCTGGCCATGCGCAGCGGCATCGACCCCGCCGCCATAGTAACCCAGCTCCGCGGAATCCGCTGCCCCATCCCAACATGGCACGACGGCGAAATGGTGCTCTCCTGCGCCGACGCCATAGGCCGCGTGGTCGAAAAAGCCGTAACCGAAGCCCACGGGAAAACCGGCGCCAACGCGGCGCAAATAACCTACAGCGGGTTGGACATGGGCTACTGCCCCGAGTGCCCGGAGTGCGGGGGGATTATGGAGCATGAGAGCGGGTGCGCGGTTTGCAAAGCCTGCGGGTATTCTAAGTGCGGGTGACGTTAGCGGACGGGGCTTTGCCCCGTCCGCGCCAACATCAAAATATTACTTCGCAATCGGCCACTTCTTATTCCACCACCCAAGCATCGGGGCGGCTATGAATAGCGTTGAATAGGTGCCTATCGCAACGCCTATCGCCAGCGCCAGCGCGAAATCTTTTATCGAATCGCTGCCCAGTATGTACAGCGCCATAACCGTTAAGAACGTTGTCCCCGACGTTATTATCGTCCTCGAAAGCGTTTGGTTTAGGCTCGCGTTTACTACGTCGTTGAAGGCTTTTCCGCGCAGGCCGCCCTTTACGTTCTCCCTGATCCTGTCGAAGACTACGATCGTGTCGTTTAGCGAGTAGCCGATGACCGTCATGACGGCGGCTAGAAACGGCAGCGTCAGTTCTAGGTTCATCAGCGAGAAAACGCCGAGCGTGATGCACACGTCGTGGAAGAGCGGGATGACCGAGGCCACGGCGTAGGAGAGCTTGAAGCGGAGGCCCACGTACACCAAAATGGAGATGAGCGCCAGCACCGAAGCGATGACCGCGTCCCTTGTCAGTTCGCCGCCGATCTTGGGGCCGACGTTTTCGATCCGCAGCACGGTGAAGGCGTTGCCGGCCATCTCCCCCTCAAGCGCGCCGCGAAGGGCGTCGACCACCGTGTTGACGTCCTCGGTCTTGCTGCGCACGGTGATTTGGAGCTCGTTTTGCTCGGCGGGGCCTATGGTCTTGATCTCCGGCGCGCCGAAGTTGAGCGCGCTCACGGCGTTCCTTATGGCGGAGAGCTCATCCCTAACGGGCTTCTCGAACTTTAGGTGCACCGTGGTGCCGCCGGCGAAGTCGATGGACATGTTGAACCCGCGGTGCATCGCGACCGAGGCCACGGAGACCGCGATAAACGCCACCGAGCAACAAACGGCGATCTTCGCGTAGCGCAGGAAGTTGTACTTGGTATTCTTAAAAAATTGTAACATCTTTCTTTCCCTCTATGATAAAAGTTATATGCTGATTTTCGACCGCTTATGGAAAAACGCAAGCATAAAAGTCCGCGACACGAAGAGCGCCGTGAAGAGCGATGCCGAGGTGCCGATTATGAGCGTGACCGCGAAACCGCGTATGGGGCCGGTGCCCTTCCAGAGAAGGATCAGGGTCACTATGATGGAGGTGATGTTCGAGTCCAAAATGGCCGACAGGGCGTTCGCGAACCCTTGGTCTATCGCGCTGCGCACGGTGCGCCCCTGCGACAGCTCCTCCCGCGCGCGTTCGAAGATGAGCACGTTGGCGTCTATGCCCATGCCGATT
>JAIRUL010000124.1 GCA_031254445.1 Chitinispirillales bacterium | reverse complement strand
ACACCGCCGCCTTTGACTTTGACGTTGACTTTGTGTGGCGGCTTTAGCCGCCACACGTTATGAAGCCGTAGGCTTCGTCTGAAAAAGATTTAAAAGATTTTAAAGATTTAAAAGATTTTGATTTTTTAACGTCAACATCAACGTCAACATCAACGTCAATGTCAATGTCAACCCCGTTTTTTTTAAAAAATTCAAATTACCGCTCAAGGAGATGATATATTTTACCGATATGTTTAAGGGGAAGTGCCCCCTTATGCAAAACAGCAAACAGGTAGGATATTATTATGCTGATCCGCGACATCGAACGCCCGATTGACTCCCGGCCGCGCGACAAGGCGCGCACGGGGAGCCCTTTGCGCAAGGCCGCGGAGGGGCTGGGGGCTGTGCTTGGGGAGCTCTCCGAAGACGTGCGCCGCGGCGGGCGCAGGGAGGGCGGGGACGATTCCGTGGAGAGCGACGTCGCCTCCGCGGGCAAGCGCTCGCGCGGGTTCAAGCTGCGCTCGCCGAAGGACGAGGAGGCGGCCGGCGCAATGGCGCTCACGGAGGAGCAGGGCGAGGTCTTCGACATGCTCAAAGAGGCGCGGAGGCTCGCCGCCGACGCGTCCGCGTTGCCGGTCGTGGTGCCGGGGCACGAACGAGCCGCGTCGCAGGCGCGCGTCAAAGAGATTTTTACGGAGCTGAGCGCCAAACGCATAGAGGCCTTATCGTCAATCTTCGATAGGGCGGCGGAGGACGACCCGCTCTTCTCCCTCGCTACGCCGGAGTCGGCGCGGGCGGCCTATCGCGGGATAGACGAGATGATTCTGAAATTCTTAAACGCCGGAAAGAACGAAAGCGCGGGCGCCGCCGGCAGCGCAAACTCCATATACTCCGGCCACGAAGCCGCCCTCAGCGCCACGGAGCAGCTAAAAGAGTTCCTGCTGAGCGAGGGCCCGGCCAAGGCGTTCGCGCGGTTCCGCGAGGTCAACAGGTCGAACGTGCTGGGGCTGCTGCAGTAAGGGAGCCCCCATGCCGACCGACACCGTCGCCCAATACGATGTAACGCGGATAAGGACTACTAGCCTCAAGGGGCTTGTATGCCTGCTGCACGACCGGACGCTGTCGTTTATCAAGAAGGGGCTGGAGGAGGGCAACCGGCGCGAGATAGAGAAGGCGCAGAACCTCATCTTCCAGCTGGAGCTGGCGGTCAACAAAAACGAAGACGCCTCGACGGTGCTGGCGGACTTGTACGCCTACTGCTACTACCTCTTAGAGAAGACGGACACGCAAAGCGTTATCGTGGCGAGGAAGATAATAGAGACGCTCTCGGAGGCTTTTGGGCAGCTTGCGAAGTATAAGAAGCATTGAACATTATAAACGATCCACCGATTTCCTATAATTCCCGCCACACACGCTTGCCATAAATTATCTTATCTATAATCATGCCGAAGCCGACGCCAAAAATTATATTACAGATGTATAGATGCGCCCTGCGGGGCGTCGCCGTGCCGCTTGCGCTTGCGGCAGCGATTCTCTGCGCCTGCGCGGAGGGGGACGCCGTCATAAGGAACAAGCTGGACATCATCTTAAACGACGACCTAGAGGCCATCCTCGAAGACGTCTCCCCCGAGGCGCTCATCGAAAAACCGCTCTTCGACATGACGGAGTACCGCAAGTACAGCGAGGGGGCGTACACGCGCATGGCAATTGTCGACTTCTACTTCCTAAAGCCGGCCGCCGCTACCGGAACCGGGATGAAGATAAGAAGGAAGTATAGGTACCATAGGCGGCTCGGGATGTGGGATAGGTACTATAACAAGTACTACAGCTTTACGCCGGAGGGCGAGGCGGCTGAGACGGGGGGAGCGCCCGATAATTGATTGGCGGGCTTATAGGCCAACGCCTCCACGGCCGCAAACGCGCCTTTCGCGGGGCGGCGGGCGATGCGCGGGGCGGCGGGCGGTTGCGCGGGCGGCGGGCGGTTGCGGCGCTATGATTGCAGATAACGGATGGCGGAAATGATGACTACCCTTATACATAGAATAACGGCGCTGACGCCGGCGCTTCTACTGTTTATATCGGCGCCCCTGCTCGCCCAGCCGCAGGGGCTGCCCGCCGACTTGCACACCCTCGGCGCCAACTGCATAGAGCTAGTCTTTAAGGAAGATTACAAAAACGCCGAAGAGGAGGCAAAAAAAATTGTCCGCGCGTACCCGGAGCACCCGGCGGGATACTTCTTCCTTGCCGCCGTCGCCGACGCGTGGATGCTGCGCTACCAGTCGAACAAACGCGAAGCCGAGTTCTACAGGCACTGCGACCAATCCGTTGAAAAAGCCGAAAAAATACTAGCCGCCGACCCAAACGACGACTGGGCCCGCTTTTTCATGGGCGGCGCGGAGGGCTACAAGGGCACCTACGAGGCTCGTTACGAGCGCTACATCACCGCGTTTAGGTTCGGGTGGAAAGGCGTCTCCGTATTCATAAAAATGGCCGCCGCAGGCAGCAAAAACCCCGACATAAACTTTGGGATAGGCACCTACGACTACTGGCGCAGCGCGCTCATGAAGCTCCTCTGGTGGATGCCGGGGGTAGACGATAAGCGCGCCGTGGGCATAGAGAAGCTCAAGGGCGTGATGAAAGACGGCGTTTATAGCCGCCAAGCGGCTGGGTCGGTGCTCATAGACGTCTACCTAAACGAAAACCGCTTCGAAAACGCGTTAAGCGTGGCAAACGAGATGAACAAAAAATACCCGCGCTGCCTAATCTACTTATGGGGCCGCGCCGCCGCGCTCCAAGGCCTCAAACGGCACGATGAGGCCGTGTCGGCATATCAGGCCATCCTCGTAAAATGCGAAAAAGACCCAAACAGCAACTACTACAACGCTGTAAAGGCCCGGGTAGGGATGGCAAAGTCCTTAGCCGCCCTAGGAAGAAACGGCGAGGCTGTGGAACAGGCCGCCGCTGTAGGCGAATACCAGCTCACAAAAGACATTAAGAAGCGCCTAGACTCCCAGCTTTCCGACGCGGAGAAGATAAAGAAGCGCGCCGGAAAGGGCGGCGGCGCTGCCGATGACGGCGGCGAGGTAGCGAATAATTAGCGCGTGAACAGCCTCTTGCGGCTGCGCTATTAGGATACCGCTTCGATCCCCCGCGCAGCGCGCGAGGCCGCAGCCTGCTCTTCGCGGCCCGCTCCCGCAAAATGCGCAACGCCGCCGCGCCATAATGTATATTTCTATATCACACCCCAAAAAAGGATCAAACCATGACAGCTGCAAAAAAACGCCCGGCCTGCCTCATTATCCGCGACGGGTGGGGGCGCGGCAACCCAGAAACGTCTAACGCCATATACTCGGCCAAGACCCCGTTCACCGACGCCTACGAGCGCGGCTGCCCCACCGTCCTAGTGAAGACCTCCGGCCTCAGCGTCGGGCTGCCCGACGGCTACCAGGGGAACAGCGAGGTCGGGCACCTAAACATCGGCGCGGGGCGCACGGTGTACCAGAGCCTCACGCGGATAGACAAGAGCGTATCGGACGGCGATTTTTTCACCAATAAGGCCTTTTTGAAGGCGATAGAGTTCGCAAAAAACACCGGCGGCAACCTGCACCTCATCGGGCTAATTCAGGAGGAGGGCGTCCACGCGGTCACGCGGCACTGCGTCGCGGTGCTAAAATTGTGCAGGGACATGGGGCTGAAAAACGTGCTTATCCACGCGATAACGGACGGGCGCGACACGCAGC
>JAIRUL010000116.1 GCA_031254445.1 Chitinispirillales bacterium | reverse complement strand
TGAACCTTCAAAAAAAGCCCCCGGAATCGACGACTCCGAGAGCTTTTCGATAAGGCGTTTAGGCCGGTTTTGGCGGCGGCTATTCGACTTTCTTAATCTTGCCGGAGCTTAGGTAATCGACATTGAGGGAGATCGTGTAGTACAAGAAGTTCAAATCCTCCGTCCTATACCTCTCCTGCACAAACATATCGCGCAGCTCTCCGGCGTCGGTGACCTCGCCCACCTTAACGGGGACGACCTCGATGGTGCGGGCTTCGTTCCTCGGCGTAACGAAAACCTCCAAAACGGTGCCTTCCGGTATCGAGATGTTCGCGCCGTCCGTGTTTGTGATGCTCTTCACGCTCTCGCCGTAAGAGGCCTCAAAACTCTCGCGGGGAAGCTCTGTGGTAACAACGAGCTTATCACCCGCTTCTATCCCCAGTTTGTTTTCGCTCTTCCCGCCGCAGCCTACGGCGAAAGCAAAAACCGCCGCAGCCAAAATTACAGATGTGTAACGCTTCACAAAATCCTCCTTGGAAAAAATTTTTATCCCAAAACACATTAGTTAGCCGTAATCATATAATCATCCATCCCCCCCTTTTAAAGATAATTTTTCGCCACAAAAAATACAATACTTTTTTACAAAAATATTGACTTTGACTTTGAATTTAACTTTTAAGTCAAAGTCTTTAAAGCCTTTAAAGTCAAAGTCTATTATGGAAGAATGGGGCGTGCTGCAAATCATCGGTCGCTTGCCGGCCGCGCAGGGGCGCGGGGGTTCGTTGCGCAGCGTTCGTAAATGCGGGGCCAGCCCCGCATTTACTTAGCAGCAACCCTAAACGGTATACGGAACGCTGCCGTCCAAAACCCTGTCGGCATATGCTTTTGACGTTCGCTATAGCATTAAATCCCAGCCCAGGGTTGCAGCTAAGTAAAGGCGTGGCTGGCCACGCCTTTACGACACCAGCGCAAAAGGCTCCGGCGCCCCTGCCCCTTAAACCACGGCACGGGAGTTGCAGCACGCCCCATTTCCCCATATAAGAATTTGACTTTAAAGGCTGCGACGGCTTCAGCATTACGTAAGCCTATCAGGGTTGCTGCTAAGCGCGGGCAGGGCTGGCCACGCCTTTACGACACCAGCGCAAAAGGCTCCGGCGCCCCTGCCCCGTAAACCACGGCGCGGGAGTTGCAGAAAATCCATTTCCCCATAAGCTTTTTAAGATTTTGTTTGTGATTGTGATTTTGATTGTGATTTATTATATTATTGTATATATAGGAACATTAAACTACTATGGCTATGGACGAGAACATGTCCGTTAGGGTAGGCAGCTACGTCCCGCAGGCGCAGGGCGCGGGTTCCTCGTATTTCAGCGGCAGCGTCAGGGCCACCCCCGAAATCAGGGCGGCCGCCGGCGCCGGCGCGCCTATGCCGCAAAAAGACGAGTACATCCCCTCGTTCGCGGCGCCGGACGCCGCCATCATCGCCACAATGCCCAAGCCCATAGAGCCCCCGCCGGCGCCGGAAGATACCGCAAAAAGCGCCGATAATGCCGACGGCGGCGAAAGCGGCGGCGAGGCCGAAGTTGCCGACGGCGACGGCGCGGGCAACAGCGCCGGGTTCACGCCCGAAGAGCAAAAGGCCATAAACGAGCTGAAAGCCGTCGACAAGGAGGTCCGCGACCACGAGCAAGCCCACATCTCGGCCGGCGGCCCCTACATCACCGGCGGAGCCGCATACGAATACCAGCGCGGCCCCGACGGCAAGCGCTACGCCGTGGGCGGCGAGGTGGGCATAGACGCGTCGCCCGTGAGGGGCAACCCCGAAGCCACCATAGCCAAGATGCAGGCGGTCCGCTCCGCCGCGCTGGCGCCCGCCTCCCCCTCCGCCCAGGACGGCGCGGTCGCCTCGGCGGCCGCGCGCGCCGAAAGCGCCGCGAGGGCGGAGCTAAGCGAGAAGCGGGCGGCGGAAGCGCGCGGCGGAGCGGAAGAAAGCGCGCGGGACCCGGACGCAAACGGCGACGGCGCTGGCCAGCAGGCCAAAAGAGGGGGGAACCGACGGGCGGCGCGCGTTGCGGGCGACGCGGCGGCGGCCTACGCCAACGCCGTTAACACGGCGACGCAGGCGCCGACAGTCAATTTTGCGGCGTGACCGCAGCGCGGCGGGCAACCAAACGGCCGCTCACTGCCTATAGCTTTCAAAAAACTTGCCTATCCGCCGCATAGCCTCGGTCAAGTCCTCGGGGCAGGGCAGGTACACCACCCTGAAGTGATCCGGCTCGGGCCAGTTGAACCCGCCGCCGTGGATCATCAGTATGTGCTCCTGCCGCAGCAGGTCGTAGACCATTTTTTCGTCGTCGGCGATGTTGAACTTCTTCACGTCTACCTTGGGGAAGGCGTAGAACGCCGCCTGCGGCTTGGTGCAGGAGACGCCCGGGATGCCCGTCAGCATGGAGTGGCAAATGTCGCGCTGCTCGCGCAAGCGCCCGCCCTTGCGCGTGAGGTCGTAGATGCTCTGGTACCCGCCCAGCGCCGTTTGGATTATCGACTGCCCGGGCACGTTGCTGCACAGGCGCATGGACGCAAGCATTGTCAGCCCCTCGCAGTAGTCCTTGGCGCACCCCTTGTTGCCGCTCACCACCATCCAGCCGACGCGGAAGCCAGCCACGCGGTAGCTCTTGGAGAGCCCGTTGAACGTGATGAAGAGCAGGTCGTCGGCCAAGGAGGCGAGCGCGGTGTGCTTGGCGTCGTCGTAGAGGATCTTGTCGTATATTTCGTCGGCGAAAATTATGAGGCTGTGCTCGCGCGCGACCTCGATTATCCGCTGCAAAACCTCGACAGGGTAGAGCGCGCCCGTCGGGTTGTTGGGGTTTATGACCACGATGCCGCGGGTGCGGGGCGTGACCTTGCGCTTTATGTCCTCTATGTCGGGATACCAGTTGGACGCCTCGTCGCATAGGTAGTGCACGGCCTTGCCGCCGGAGAGGTTGGTGACCGCCGTCCAAAGCGGGTAGTCCGGCGCGGGGATGAGGAGCTCGTCGCCGCCGTCTAGGAGCGCCATCGCGGCCACCTGAATCACCTCGCTGGCCCCGTTCCCGATGTAGATGTCCTCGATGTCCACGCCGGCGATGCCCTTCTCCTGGCAGTACTGCATCACGGCCTTGCGCGCAGGGAAGAGCCCTTTCGAGTCGCAGTAGCCCTCGGACTTCGTCAGGTTGATGATCATGTCGTGGATCATCTCGTCCGGCGCCATGAGCCCGAAAGGGGCGGGGTTGCCGGTGTTCAGCTTGAGTATCTGGCGCCCCTCGTCTTCAAGCCTCTTGGCCTCGTCGGTCACGGGACCGCGGATGTCGTAGAGGACGTTGTCTAGCTTTGCCGATTTTTTTACGGTAACCATGCTTTGTTCCTTTTTCCTTTTCCCTTTTTCATAGGCGTAGGCCGGATGAAATGTAAAATATATTATGGGCGGGGCAACGTCAACGTCAACGGATGAAAATCAAAAGCTTAAAAGGCTTATGGGGAAATGGGGCGTGCTGCAAATCATCGGTCGCTTGCCGGCGCGATAGGGACGCGGGGGGCGTTTTGCAGCGTTCGTAAAGGCAAGGCCAGCCTTGCCTTTACTTAGCAGCAACCCTTGATTGGGCACGGGACGCTATGGCAAAAAAAAGGGCGGGCACATGGCGCCCGCCCCTACTGCGTAGACTATCTGTAAATCTTACTTCACAATGCTGATCGGCGCGTTCTGGACGATCTTCTTGCCGTTCACGTCCTTGGCGTTTACGCGGACGAAGTACATGCCGGTCGGGAGCTTGCCCGCGCCTAGCTTCGCCGTTACTTTGCTGCCGGACTTCGCGATGGGTGCGGAGGCCACCACGCGGCCCTTGGTGTTGACAAGGGAGATCTTGCCGCTCGCGATAGACGCCGCGGTGTTCCAGTTTACGCCCACCACGCCGCGGCTGTAGGTCGCGCGCATGCCAACGGCCTTGGCCTGCTTGCCGACGAGCTTGACGTTGTCTTTAGGACCCCAAGCGTCCGCGCCCCAGAAGTAAACGTTGTCGATGGCCATGGTGCCGGCGGCATTGGCGCCCTGATACTTGAACTTGATCTGAGAAAGCCTCGAGTAATTAGGCGCCTCGTTAGCCCCTGTACGCCGAGTTTGGCCATTGGTGTAAGCCCATGGGGGAAGCACGAGCTTGCTGAACGGCACCTTCGCGCTCTTCCACTCGCCGTCCGTGCCCGGAACCGTCGTGTAATTGACCACGCCGTCATTGTCGGCCGCGCGGCCCGCAGCGTCAAGGCTGTCTGTAATCTCGACATAGACCTTGTCTATGCCGGTAGTCTTGTACTCAAAGTAGACGCCTCCGCCCGCAGTCTGAAACGGCTTGGCGTTCAGAAAATCACTCGGCGGATCCACGTAATTCATGTCTATGTTGCATAGGTTGGCGCCGATGCCGACGAAAGGCGCTATCATCTCATCGTTAATTATGTTCCTGAACTGCGCCGGACCCGTGGTGAAACCGAAATTCGCGCCGTTGGTGCCGCCGACGCCTCCACCGGCAGTCGCTATAACGTAGGGTGTTGGGTCGTACTCCCCGCCCTCTACAAGCCCGCTTGGTTCAGAAACGCCGCCGGCTTCCTCGTCCGTGTAGTAGAACCAGTAGTATCCGAGGGTGTTTTGCCTGGGGTCATCGACGTAGTCACTGTCGAAATCCGACAGCTTCTTCGACGGCGTAGGGATGTTGCCGATCTCGCCGACGCAGCCTTGGCATACATCGGGGGATACCCAATCGAAATCTAAGATATAGACATCGTCGAGATAGAGGTCAATGTCTGATACCGCATTGTCTTCAGCGTTGATGGCCCACGCAACTTTTGTAACCTCCGATTTTACAAACGAAAAGCTTTGCCCCCAATACGCGAACTGCTTCATTGGCCCAGCCGAGCCGCCCGAACCGGCCGCACCAAGCTTTGCGCCTTCGGCAAGCGTCGCAGCCACAATGGGCTCAAGTCGGATAGTTGTGTCGATCCACTCGCCTGTCGGTATAGTAATTTTTATGGCGTACGCGTTCGCCGGGTTAAACTGCACGGCGTTGGCCGGAGCAGGCGGGGACATAAACGTTACCAATGCCCCGTCATTTTTGATTGTTTCCACCTTGAATATAAATTTAACGCTCGTCGCCCCGGGTGCGAAAGCTTTAACCTTAAACCTGAAACCCGTAGCCGTGTTGAAGCTCGAGCCAATTCCAATGCCGTCTCCCTCCGAAAGGATGATGCCGAAACCGGTCGCAGGGTAGAACCCACCGTAATCACCGCCATCTACATCACCGTCAATTGGCGTTAGGTTCCTGACTTGGACGCCGCCGCAATAGTTCGAATTAAAGCCGGCAATGGCAACGCCGTCGTCAGACATGGGCGGCAGGTACGCATGAGGGCCGAATTTGTCCGGCCCGCCGCTGTTAAATAGCGTTGTGCCGTTCAATTCGGCGTATATTTGGGTCTTGAGCGGGTACGTTGTATCCGCCCACGGCGAACTGTAAAGATAGAAATACGTGTTCATCTTCGACGCGTTGTCCCCGCTCTCAAAGTCCGCGAGCAAAAAATCAGCCGCGAATGCCCCCGCCGCCCCGACCGTGAGCGCCGCCGCCGCAAGCCAGCCTGCCACCTGCTTTGTGAAACGTCCCATAACACTGCTCCTTTTGGATGTTAGTTAGTAAAAAATTACGACCTATTTTCTTTCTCGCCAGGCGATCCCCGCGGTTCAGCAAACCCGCTATTTTATATAGACCGCACACCCCGCTTTTTCGTTACAAACTTTTTCCGGCAATCCGCATCCCCATAAAATTAATCTATTTTAGGGGCGGCGCTACGCGCTAAAAAATTAGGGGCTTCTATATATGATAATAAAAAACCGGCGAGAGTGCAAGCTTTTTTTTTAAAATTGTGAAAATTTTATAGGGGCGGGGGGCGGGCGCGCCGTAGTTTCCAAACGCCATTGTAGGGGCGGGGCTTGCCCCCGCCCTATTCTATATGGAAATCGGGCGGATATAACAGCAGTAGCGGGGGCAAGCCCCGCCCCTACGCGCATATAATAGCCCGCCGCCAAAGCCAAAATCAACCCACAAAGGGCGACAGCCGCCTCAATTTCTCCACAATCCCCGGCATCGCCGCTATCACCCTATCCACCTCCTCCTCCGTATTGTAGACGCTCAAAGAGAAGCGGATTGAGCTGTGGGCGTAGCTGTACGGCACCCCCATTGCCATCATCACGTGCGACGGCTCGAGCGCGCCGGTGGTGCAGGCGGAGCCGGAGCTGGCGGCTATGCCGGCCTCGTCTAGGTGCAGCAGCACGGCCTCGCCCTCTATGTTCTCGAAGCTGATGTTTGTCGTGTTCGGCAGCCGCGCGGCCGGCGGGCCGTTCAGCTTGGCCCCGGCGCACCGCGCTAGCAGCGCCCCCTCGAGCCTGTCGCGCATGGCCCGAACGCGGGTATCCTCCTCGGCCATGCGGCCCGCGGCCAGTTCGCAGGCCCGCCCTATTCCTATTATATATGGGACGTTTTCGGTGCCGGCGCGCCGCCCGCCCTCCTGGTGGCCCCCGTGGATAATCGCCCGGATAGGCGCGCCGGCCCGAAAATAGGCCGCCCCTATCCCCTTGGGGGCGTGCAGCTTGTGGCCGGAGAGCGCGAGCATGTCTATAGGAACTTTCCGAACGTCGATAACGGCCTTCCCCGCCGCCTGCACCGCGTCGGTGTGGAACAATGCGCCCCGCGCCTTGGCCGCCTCCGCGAGCTCCTTTATGGGGAAGACCGCCCCGGTCTCGTTGTTGGCCCACATCGCGGAGACAAGGGTATCGGGGCCGATGCCTAACGCGCCTAGGGCGGACGGGGAGAGCATGCCCTCGCCGTCGACTGGGAGCTCCGTCAGATCCGCCCCCCGCCCTTTCAAAAACCGGGCGGTGCTGCGCACCGCCGGGTGCTCCACGGCCGTCGTGACTATTTTGGTTTTGCCCCCGCGCTCCTGAAAGAACCCCTTGAGCGCCATGTTGTCGCTCTCGGAGCCGCAGGAGGTGAAGACTATCTCCTCCGGCGAGGCCCCGATGAGCGCCGCGACCTGCTCCCGCGCCCGCTCCACGAGCCGCCGGACAGAGCCGCCGAACCTATATATGCTGGAGGGGTTGCCGTAGCTCTCCCCGAAAAACGGCATCATGGCCTCAACCACCTCCGGCGCGACGCGCGTCGTGGCGTTGTTGTCGAAGTAGGCGACATGGGCGGGGGCGTAGTTCACAGCGGTTTGCCTTTCACCTAATAAAAGTCAAATTCTTTTTAAAATCTTTTTCAGACGAAGCCTATAAAATCAAAATCTTTTAAATCTTTTTCAGACGAAGCCTACGGCTTCATAACGTGTGGCGGCTAAAGCCGCCACACAAAAGTCAACATCAACATCAAAACCATCCACACCGCCGCC
>JAIRUL010000029.1 GCA_031254445.1 Chitinispirillales bacterium | reverse complement strand
CTCCTTTCGAGATGGGTTTGCTTCGTATTTGCAGTATTCGCAAATTTCTACTTAAAGATAATATTATGTTTTACGGATGTCAATAGGAAAATAACTTTTTTTTAATTTTTTTTAACAACGCTATAAAAGTCTTTAAAGTCGAAAGATAAAAATCAAAGCTTTTTAAATCTTTTGGGGACGGGGCGCTGCCCCGTAACGCCCCGATCCCTTAACCCCCCTATCAATATCCCCCCACATAAAGATGCGGGGGGATACTGTTTAAAAACAAGCGCCCCGGCGGGGCGCGGTATAAGGAAGAACGCAGCCGCGAAGAGTTAGTCGGCGAGGCGATAGAGACCTATCTGCGCGAAAAGGCAATAGATGAACTTAACGCGCACGGTAGGTGCCTAGGGATTACGCCGGTGGGTAATCAATGAGGAAATCAGGCAATACCGCGAAGAACAGAGAAACCTCGTCCAATGAAAATTGTTGTGGACACTAACATCTTTATCTCTTTCGGCGGGGCAACGGCGGAGGCCGTTTTCTGCCGGAAAAATCAAAAATCCCCACAGATACCTGCGGCATAACTTATATTGCGGGTATACATCATTCCACGGAGGATAAACATGACGACCACCGAACTGCTTATCGAGGAGATCAGGGCATTGCCACCGTCCCGCGTGGGGGAAGTGCTGGACTTTGTGGAGTTTTTAAAGAGCAGGGAAACACGCGCGGCGGAAGCGGGGAATGCCGGAGAGCTGTGGTTTGAAAACGGCTCGGAGTGCCCCATTTGCGCAGGACACCGCTATCCGGCGACGAGGGAGGGGGAGCCGCGTTTCAACGCCGAGACCGTAACCGCCTTCAAAGAGGGGGACGCTATGCTTATGGGGAAGGCTCCGGCCAATTGGCATAGCTCGGTTGAAGATTTAGACAAGATGCTTGGACTCTAAGGCCATGTTGCACTACGGGGTTGTCGGCGCGTTCAATAGGGATGTTAAATTGATGCGTAAGCGCTATAAAGACATGCGCCGCCAAAATCCTTAAGTATCCGATGCCTGCCCCGCCCAAAACAGCTCTACCGCAAACCGATAAACCGCGTCGGCGTCGTTGCTCAGTATGCGGACGCTTTGGCCTTTGTGCGACCTAGATACGGCGGCTTCTAGGTTTGCGCGCTTTGGCAGGGAGACGGTTTCGTATCCGTACAGATACAGCAGCCCCTGGCACGTGTATCCCTCAAAGAATCCTATGCCGCCCACCGCCGCCTCGCTTGGGATTAGCCGCGACGCGTCCACGAACGCCGGTTTGCCGTCTATCGATACCGTAGTTTTGGATACGTACTCCGAGAACGCGAAGCGCTCGCCCATGCCGTGCCGACCGCAGGAGAGGATGTCCCCGAAGAAGAGCTTGGAGCTGCGGCTTAACGCTATTTCCGCGCTTGCGCGGAATCTGTTTTTGGCGAAGGGGATGGCGGGGTAGGGGCAGTAGAAGAGCGAGGCGTTTTCTCCCACCTCTATTTTGAGGCTCTGCGCCGCCGCCCCCTCTCCGGTATTGTACAGCTTTTGGCAGGATTGCGTAGAGATGATTGTTTTCGTGTTTTCCCCCATGTCAAACGCCATGTCGAAGCGGTCGCCGGAGAGCATTCCGGGGCTTGCGCACATAACCATAAGCTCCGTGTACCCGCTATCGCGGTAAAACGGCTTGGCGATTTTCAGCGGGGAGGTGAACGCGCAGCCGGTCAAGACCGTGCGCCCGTTTTGGAAGCCGGTTTTTGCGTATAGTTCGCTCATGCCTACTCCTCAAGCAGCGCGCTCTTTTGGATCCACTCTACCACCTTGTCAACGCCGCCCGCAGTCTTCAGATTGGTGAACAGAAACGGCCGCCCGCCCCGCGCCTTTTCGGAATCGGATGCCATAACCTCTAGGCTCGCCCCCACCATCTGCGCCAAGTCGGTCTTGTTGATGACGAGCAAATCAGAGCGGGTAACGCCCGGTCCGCCCTTGCGCGGAATTTTATCGCCCTGCGCCACGTCGATTACGTAGATTGACGCATCGGCGAGCTCCGGCGAGAACGTAGCCGAGAGGTTGTCACCGCCGCTTTCTATAAATATGATTTGCGCATCGGGGAATTTACCCGCCATCTCCTCGACGGCCTCTAGGTTCATGGAGCAGTCTTCGCGTATGGCGGTATGCGGGCAGCCGCCGGTCTCCACGCCTACGATGCGCTCTTGCGGGAGGACGGAATTTTTGATTAAAAATTCCGCGTCTTCCCTTGTGTAAATGTCGTTCGTTACAACGCAGATGCTGTATTTATCCGCCATCGCCCGCGTCAGGCGTTCGATTAACGCCGTCTTGCCGGAACCTACTGGGCCGCCTACTCCTATTTTTACGTATGACATATAGGGTTGTCCTTTTAAAAGTCAAAATCTTTAAAGCCTTTAAAATCTTAAAGTCAAAATTTTTAAATTCTTTTAAATCTTTTGGGGACTGGGGTGGAGCCCGTAACGCCCCGATACATAAGCCCCCTCCTATCAGTATCCTCCCCCAAAAGAAGAGGCGGGGGAGGATACTGGGCGATAAAGCCGCCCTCGATGTATTTTTCCAAAAGATAGACGAAAAAGGCTATAGGGGCATTTTTCGCAGGCGCCTTTTGCTTTAGGCCGCGTCCCCATCTTCTAGAAAATATATATTAATGCGATCCCCATCAAGGCCAAATTCTTTAAAAGATATTGATTTCGTGGGTTATTTTTACTAAAAAAATTAAAAATTCTCACAGATACCCGTGGTATAACTTATATTATGAGTATAACATCATTCCACGGAGAATATCCATGACGACGCTTACCATTCCGTTCCGAGACGACCTTTTGCGTAAAGTAGACGAATTCGCGAAAAAGGAAGAGCGCAGCCGCGAAGAGTTGGTCGGCGAGGCGATAGAGATCTATCTGCGCGAAAAGGCAATAGATGAGCTTAACGCGCACGGTAGACGCCTCGGTATTACGCCGGGGGTAATCAATGAGGAAATCAGGCAATACCGCGAAGAACAGAGTAGCCGCGCCCAATGAATATAGTCGTAGACACTAATATTTTTATCTCCGCGTATATTTATGGCGGTGATGTGCGCTGGATTACAACGAGGTACGCTAAAAAATTAGATGCGCTATTTATTACAGATGAGATTATGAACGAAGTTAAAAACGTATTCGGGCGGCCTAAATTCGGACTCAGCAAAGAACAGTTTGATTACGTAATAACAGATATTGAAAAATACGGCAACAAAGTCATTGTCCTGCCGCAACATCAGATAGGCGTGGTTTGCAGAGACCCCAAAGATATTAAATATATCGAATGCGCCGTAGCCGCCAAAGCGGACTGCGTTATCACAGGCGACCTCGACCTGCTGACCATCAAGGAATACAAGGGCATCAGGATACTAACCGCGAAAGAGTACCTAGATATTGTGAACCCCTTGTAGCTGCCCCGTCCCCAAAAAATTTAAAAGATTTTGATTTTTATCCTTTGAAGGTGGCTTTCTAAGAACTATACAGCCTCCCCCTTAACATCTCATGCCCCATCGCCCGCAAATCGAACCCGTACCCCGACACCCCCAAATCATCCATTGATACATCTACCGCCTTTTTTACTACATCCGGAATTAATCGCATAGCCTCAAACAGCGCAGATTGACCGTCCGATTGACCAAGAGGAATAAGCTTTACGGCATGGTTCACCGCCAAGGATAAGATACTGTAACAGTACAGCTCC
Organism: Chitinispirillales bacterium; assembly: GCA_031254445.1. Classification (GTDB taxonomy): domain Bacteria; phylum Fibrobacterota; class Chitinivibrionia; order Chitinivibrionales; family Chitinispirillaceae; genus GUT77. The sequence goes on along the minus strand of JAIRUL010000029.1, from coordinate 3,416 downwards.
ATTGCCTCGCTTACGGGCGCGCTTGTATCGCGGACGAACAGGCCTATCGCCACGGGGTAATGCCCGTGGCAAAGACCCTCCGAGATTGCTGCGCGGTAGGCGGCTAGAGTCTTGTAATTGGATAGCTCCGCCTGCGCTTTTAGGAAGCGTGAGCATAATTTTTGGCTTCCCATGCGTATTTCGTATGGGTGCTTCATTGCGGCGCATAGGTTGTCTAAAAAAATAAAATCCGCGCCCTCCGCCGCCTTTGCCGCCATGCCGATATCGCTGTACGGCAGGATGTACAGCTGGGCGTTCAGAAAGGCGGTTAGGGTCTCTTTGTCGCGGACTATGCCCGCCTGCGTGTACGTTTCCATACCGCCGGACATGGCGTACGAGCCAACGGGGAAGAGCGCGTCGAACGCTTGATACAGCGGGAGCATCTTATTCATGGTGATGGCGGTGCCCCCGCGCGGCGGCCTCCGGCGTGAATTTCTCGGTTATGCGCTCGCAGCTAAATCCGAGTTTGCGCAGATGCTCGAAAGTAGGGCTGTCGTATGGCGTGCACACCCAAGCGTCTCCGATAGAGAGAGGCAAATGCCTATTTCCAAGCTCAAAGCACACGCGCCCCATCTCGCGCATGGAGGAGGCGTTCACCTTTGTCAACTCGCAGGGCTTAAGCGAGAGCGCGATGATCTTGTCATTATCCTCAAACAAGATCGCGCCGTCGTAGAGCGGTTCGGAGAGCCTGAGGCCGATGTCGGCTCCGCTTGACGATACTTTTTTCAGTATCTTGTTGTTCTGCTCGAACCATTCAAAAGGAACGGTCTCGATAGGCTTGTCGGAATCGCGGTCGGGTAGGGGGCCGATGATTTTTTCGATAATCATAATAGTATTGGTCCTGAAACATAAAGGTCAAGGTCAAAGTCAAAATCTTAAAGTCAAAACAAATAATACTTCTGTGTTAGCGGCAACTGATTTGCCGGTTCGCACGTTATCCGCTCTCCGTCCACCGTTACCGTATACGTTTCCGGGTCTACTTTTATATCGCCGGTACGATTGTTGTACTGCATGTCTGATTTTGAAATTGAGCGGCATTTTTTTACCGGTAGGACTATGCGGCGCAGGTCTAGGCGCTTTGCAATATTCTTTGCGGCGGCGCTTGATACGAAGGTGATGCAGGTGCGGTTTTGCGCTAAGCCTGCCGCGCCGAACATCTTTGTGTAGATTACGGGCTGCGGCGTTGGGATGGAGGCGTTGGCGTCGCCCATTTTGGAGGCGGTTATGAAACCGCCTTTTATAATCATCTCCGGCTTCGCGCCGAACAGCGCCGGTTTCCATATCGCTAGATCGGCATACTTGCCCGCTTCCACGGAGCCGACGTATTCGGAGATTCCGTGGGTGACTGCGGGGTTGATCGTATATTTTGACACATAGCGCTTCGCTCGGAAATTGTCGTTCCGCTCGCAATCCTCCGTTAGCGCGCCCCGCTGGTCTTTCATCTTGCTCGCGGTCTGCCAAGTTCTGGTGATGACCTCGCCGACGCGCCCCATTGCTTGCGAGTCGGAGCTCATCATGGAGAATATCCCCATGTCGTGCAGCACGTCTTCCGCCGCGATTGTTTCCGGGCGTATGCGCGAGTCGGCGAACGCAACGTCCTCCGGCACCTTGCTGTCTAAGTGGTGGCAAACCATCAGCATGTCTAGGTGCTCGTCTACCGTGTTGACGGTGAACGGCATGGTCGGGTTGGTGGAGGAGGGGAGTATGTTTTGCAGAGCCGCCGCCCTGATGATGTCTGGGGCGTGCCCGCCGCCCGCGCCCTCGGTGTGGTACGTGTGGATGGTCCGCCCGCCGATCGCGGCGAGCGTGTCTTCCACGAAGCCGCTTTCGTTTAGCGTGTCGGTGTGGATGGAGACCTGCACATCGTGCTTGTCCGCCGCGTCAAGCGCCGCGCGGATGGCCGCAGGGGTGGAGCCCCAGTCTTCGTGGATCTTCAGGCCGCACGCGCCGGCCTCTATTTGCTCGACGAGCGTGGCCGCGTCCGCGCTGTTGCCTTTGCCAAGGAATCCGAGGTTCATCGGGTAGGCCTCCGCCGCTTCGAGCATCTTTTCGATGTTGAAACGCCCGGGCGTGCAGGTGGTGGCGTTGGTGCCGTCCGCAGGGCCCGTCCCGCCGCCTATCATGGTGGTGACGCCTGAGTACAGCGCGGCCTCTATCTGCGTGGGGCTGATAAAATGTATGTGCGTGTCGACGCCGCCGGCGGTGGCTATCATCCCCTCCCCGGCGATAACCTCGGTGGACGCGCCCACGGTGAGCCCCTTTGTTACGCCGTCCATGATGTCTGGGTTTCCCGCCTTGCCAATGGCGCATATTTTCCCGTTTTTTATGCCGATGTCGGCCTTGATGATTCCGGTATAATCTAGGATGACAGCGTTAGTGATTACCGTGTCGGGGCATTCGGCGTCGAGCGCGCCGCATGACTGCCCCATGCCGTCCCGCAGCGATTTCCCGCCGCCGAACTTCGCCTCTTCGCCGTATACGGTCAAATCCCTTTCGACCTCAATAATCAAACTCGTGTCCCCAAGGCGGATGCGGTCGCCGGTTGTGGGCCCGTACATGCCCGCGTATTGCCTTCTCGTCATCTGAAACATGGCGTTATGCCCCCTTGAAGCCTAATGATTTAGCTTTTTTGACCGCGGCGGCCTTTACCTTTTGGTCGTCCATGCTCCCGTCCGTCAACCCGCTCAGCCCGTACCCCTTGCGCGAGCCGCCGATGGCCGTCAGCCTAACGCTCTTCCTCTCCCCGGGCTCAAACCGCGTGGCGGTGCCGGAGGGAATGTCGAGCCGCATCCCGAACGCGGAGGCGCGGTCGAAATCGAGCTCCCTATTGACCTCGAAAAAGTGGAAGTGCGAGCCGATTTGGACTGGGCGGTCGGCGGTGTTGGTCACGGCGACTTCAAGCGTCGCCTTGCCCGCGTTTACCGTAATCAAGCCGTCGTCAAAGATAAATTCGCCGGGGTTCTCCTTGCCGGACGCAATGATGGGTTCGTGCACCGTCACGAGCTTCGTGCCGTCGGGGAACGTCGCTTCAAGCTGTATCTCGTGGATCATCTCCGCCACGCCCTCCATAACATCGCCTGCGGCAAGCAGCTTCTTCCCCGCGCTCATAAGCTCGGTAACGGCAAGCCCGTCCCGCGCCATTTCCAATAGCTCGGAGGTGATGTACGCGATAGCTTCGGGGTAATTCAGCTTAAGCCCGCGCTCCTTGCGCTTCTTCGCAAGCTCCCCGGCGCAGTGCGTGAGGAGCCGCTCCTGTTCTCTCGGCGTCAAGTGCATTTAAGTCGCCCCTTATTCGGTAAGTATTTTTTGCGCCTACTTGGCGCTAAATAGCGCCGTCCCCAAACGGGATGGCGTTGCCATAGGTATCCATCGTGGAA
>JAIRUL010000004.1 GCA_031254445.1 Chitinispirillales bacterium | reverse complement strand
ATTGCGCTGGCGCTTCTACCCGTTATGCCTATAGAGAGCGAGCTGTCTATATTGAAAGACCGGGAGGCTGGGTACCGCAGGTTTTTGGACGTTTACGCGAGGATAAAGGCCGCGCACGGCAATGTTATCCACAACTTGGACTGCATAATGCGCCACGGCGACCTGCGCAAGATCCAATGCTACAACCAATACTTCACAATAAGGTTCTCGCCTCGCGGCGAGCTCTTCACATGCGGCGCAAACATCGCTTCGCAGCTGCGTAGGAGCGACGGCGCGATAAGGAAGGTTTTCAAGAAAGGCGGGCCGCGAAAATTGTTTACGATGATTATGAAATCCGTAACTGCTAAGATGGGAAAGGTAGATTTCACCTGCCGCAATATTTGCAACTGCGAGAGCTGGCTGGACATGGCGCTCCTCGGGCGCGAGACCGAATACGCGCCGGTGATACTGAGAGGGCTTAGGGGGCGGCTTGCGGACGACGACTATAGAGAGCTTGAAACGTTTGTCAAGAAAAATATCAATGCCGGTTTTGACGTGGAGCGCTTTAGAGGCGCAGTGGAGGGAATATGAGCCGCGCGAGCGCGCCGGACGCGCCGCGTAGCGCCGCCGGAATGCGCGTAACCGAGGCGTCGTTGGATGCGTGGCTGTCCGCAGTCAAGGCCTGCCCATACGCTACGTATTTCCATACGCCCTACTGGTATGACATCATGGCTCCAGGCCAAAATCATACGGCCATTAACGTGCAGTTTGACGACGGGGCGTCGGCGCTTATACCTATTGCGAAGATAAGGCGTATGGGCGGCTTACTTACAGATCACTTCTCATCGCCGAGCTGCAATTATGGTGGATGGATAAGCGCGTCTATGCTAACGCAGGAGCATGTTGACCGCCTCGCCGTGGTACTAGTATCGAAGAAAAATTTGACATTTAGGGTAAATCCGTTCGACCCGTCGTCATCATATATTAGCAAGGCAAAGTTCGCTAATAATCCTCTGATAGGCAAATCCGAAATTAGTTTTACCGACGACTTTACCCACACGCTAGACCTGACAAAAGGCGAGCATTCGATAATGCAAGGGCTCTCCGGCGGTCATAGGCGGGGTATAAAGAACGCGCTGCGGGAGGGCGTGTCTGTGAAGGCGGCGCAGTCGCGGGATGAATGGGATAGGTACTACGGCCTATACCAAAAATCGTTGGAGCGGTGGCGCGCCGGCGGACCGGAGCTAAAAACGAAAACCGTTTATCCGAGGTCGCTGTTTGGGCGGATATACGAAAACCGTACCGGAAACGAGACGCTGTGGCTGGCGGTGAAAGACGGGAGGCCGGTATCCGGCGCGCTCTTTTTCTACTGGAACCGCCACGCGGTATACTGGCACGGCGCGTCGGACGCGCGCTACTTTAACCTGAGGCCTAACAACCTATTGTTTTGGGAGGCAATAGCGGACGCCGCCCGCCGAGGGTACAAAGTTTTAGATTTCAACCCAAGCGGCGGCTACAGCGGCGTGGAACTCTTCAAAGAACGCTTCGGTGCGGAGCGGGTGTATGCGCCGATACTGTCGACAAAAACGCCGCTGCGCTCGATTATAGCGCGCCTGCGCGGTCGAGCTCCTTGGCCAAGCGGCCGGATAGGCGCTCGATTACGCGGTAGCGGGTGTAGTTTTTAAGGCTCATGCGGGTTGCCTCCCTGATTTAAGTATACGCTAAAGGCGGGGGATTTGCAAAGACTTTCGTAGGGTGGGGTTCGGACATCTCAAATAAAATATCAAAAAATTTGCGCAAAAGGTTCCCCGTAACGTATACTTAGAGCAGAGGCAGGTCGCCGCCCATTTGGCAAATGGGCTCACACGGCGGCTTAAAAACACAATAAAAATCTAAAATAACAGGATTGAGGCTCATGGCCGAAATAAAAAGAACTGCCGCCGGTTTGCGCCGGGACGCTTTTTTGCACGGGTTTGCGTCGGCATTTGATATATATAGGTTCGGCACGGAAAACGCTACGGGGCGTAAGCCGTATAGCGCGGTTGAGGAGGATTTGATTGCAGATAGCTGGAGGCAGGTTGGACAGGAAATAGAGTTGGCGGCCATGCAGGTGGCAGGAGAGTGGTTTGCGGGTGCAGAGCATGAGTAATTTGCCCGAAAGCGGTAGCGATAATTTGCCGGAGGACGGTAACGGCGACCGGCACGAAACCCAAAAGTTAGATGTGTCCGCAAACGACAAAACTCTTTCCTTTAAGGCGCATAGCAGCTCGCTGCCTTTAGCCGAGGAAATGGAACGTTACGAGCGATTGCTTTCGGGGGCAACCGATAGAATTTTGTCTATGACCGAAAAGACGTTAGCGTATAAGATAAGCGAGAGCGAGAAAAGGTTGCAGTATACGCGAGAATACCAAAATACAGAATTAAAATTACGTTTCAAAGTGGAAATGTCCGGTCAGTTGCTAGCGCTCTTGGTAGTCTTGGTGGTTGTGGGCGCAGGTATAGTATGCGCGGTGCTTAATCTGCCGATAGCCTCTTACGCCGCCCCCGTCATTCTAGCACTGGGTACCTTAGTCGGAGCCATTAGGGGTAGTAATAAACAAGGCAAGTAACGGTAATCTTTAAAACGGCGACGGAACGCCCTCTTGGGGAGGCGCAGCGCGGCCAGTTCAACAGGTTTACCGAGACGGTTTACATCCCCGACAGCAAAGCTGGCATCCCCATACACAAGCCCGTCCCCCCGGAGATGCTGGAGTACTTCTACGGCATCCCCGAAGATTGCCCGCAATTAGCTACTACAAAAGCTACTACAAAACTACTACAAATGTCCAAAAACTACTACATTTTTAGGGGCGTTTAGGGGTAATTCGGGGTAGTTCGCCATCAGGCGTTTTTGCAATAAAAAAGCCCTAAACCTGCGTTTTTGGCTGGTTTTAGGGCTTAAATAATGGCTGGTCAGGAGGGATTTGAACCCCCGACCCGGTGGTTAACAGCCACCTGCTCTGCCGACTGAGCTACTGACCAGTATTGCCGCATCAACGCCGTAGGGGGAGGCGTTAATAGGATAAAGATAATTGATTGGCGGCGCAATGTCAAATTTTTTAAAAAAAATATTTTCACAGCTCACCTTACAATGCACATCATCGCCCGCCCCGTCGCGGGCTTCCCCTTCTCCTCTTTGGCCTCTGTCGCATATTCTACCGACACCGCTATCAAATACACCCCTGTTCCGACCTTTCTGCCTTTACTATTGTGCCCGTCCCATAGGTATACCAAATCCGCGTTTGCCAAACCGGCGGGCGGCGTTATCAGCGTGTCCGTAAGCACGGTATTGCCCACGTTGTCGTATATCGCGATAGTCCCTTTTAAGTCGAGCTCCATCGCCGTCTTTGACGTCGCCCTCACGATGATGCGGCTTGGCTGGCCGCCCGAGTACTTGACCGCAGGCCTGTATGGGTTGGGCGCGGGGATGACCTTGACCGTTATCGGCGCAGGCTTTATGCTCAAGCGCACGCGGCGGTTATTGTCGTTGCTCTGGAC
>JAIRUL010000261.1 GCA_031254445.1 Chitinispirillales bacterium | reverse complement strand
CGCGTCGGCGTCAAATCTAAACGGTTCGATAGGAATCGAGACTCCGGGTAGAAAGCCCCGTATAACCATCCTTTTAGCAAAAAACAACGCATCAACAAAATTACTCTTGCCGGAGGCATTCCCGCCATAAATCGCAGCAATAGGAAGAACTTTGGTTTTAAGCTCATTGATGCGGGGAACCCTATCTATATGCTGGCGCTCTCTACCGGCAACCATAGAAAACGCCACCCTGTCCCGAAAAGATCTCCAGTTTTCGAGCGAAAACGATATCAGCATAACCCTACTCCGTACTTTTTATGGGATTTTAACCGTTAAAGAGACTTTTTCTCTACTAATACATTAAATATAAGCTACCGCAGATAAAAAATCAAGTGGTACGCGAAAAAATCTCTATAATTAGCAAAAAAGCCTTGACATTCGGTATATAATTGCCTATATTTTACATAGTGGTGCCTTTTTCTGAGCAACCTCTCAAAAAATAGGCAAAAAATACAAAATTCATCGAAAAACCGCCAAATTATGACCCTAACCGCCGCCCACAGACACCGTCAACCCAACACCGACACGGAGAAACCCTAAATGCCGCTCACTTGGGACGAAATACAGGCAAACGCCGTCGCGTTCTCCAACCCGGTGGAAAGACGCCCGAAGGGAGAAGGCCGACGCGCAGCTATTCGTCACGGAATTTCTCGGCGTCTTCGGCGTGGGCGACCCCGTTAAAACCGGCGAGCGCGAAAAAACCGTCAAAATATCGGGCGCGCACATCTTATTTGCCGACGGCAGCCGAACCGGCCTCTACAACCCGCTAACCATTGGGATATCGCCGCCGTTCGCGCCAACGCAAACGGCGGTTATTTTAGTGAAGGTGGATGTCGGCATTAGCTAAGGTTTTTTTATGCTCCTCAATTTGTTTCTTTATCTTTTTCACTTCAAGGAAGATTATAATTATTTGGGTTGGCACGGATACCGGCGCTGTTGAAAAAAATGTTATAAAGAGGAATATGTTTACAATGTCGTGGTGGGCGCTGCGGTTGTCGCGGATGTAGATGTAATTTCCGACAAGGATGCAGACAAAGCAAATAAAGCCGCCTAGTATCGCGACTTCCCCATCGCTCTCGCTAGCGGCGCGGCCAGCCTCTACTATCATGCTAACGATACAGGAGACGCCCGCGATAAAGGCAGCGATGAACCATGCGAGCGCTATGTACTTTGATTTTAGGGCAGACTTTAGCATCGCGCCCTCTTCGGCAAAGACTTCGGCGTTGCAATTAATGCACAGCGGCGCGCCGTTATTTGTGTGGTAATGCGAGTCGCTTGCGCATGTCTGGCAGATTCCGAAATTGCATCTAGCGCAGACCGCTATCGCGTCGGTGTCGGGGTGGTTGTGGCATTTCATATTAGGGCTCCAGTCGGATTATTTGGTCCTATATTTTCACCGTTCCCTCCGTAGCCCTAAAATAATTAATCACACGCGGCAAGTCAATAATTAGCACTTAAACCGCGCCGCCCTTGCCGCCTCCCTGTTTTCCGTCCAAAATTTCTAGGAGCGACCCCATCATGTAGAGCGGCACCGATATCAGGTTGTCCTTTGCCCCGAAATTCTTAAGTGAGGTTCTGAGGGCGCGCGCCGGTTTTTCAGCGTCCATGTAGGCTTTCAGCGATTTAGCCCGCGCGTTTTCGGAGGACTTCGCCTCTATCGGGATGATTTCGCCCTCGTATTGGAAGACGAAGTCCACCTCGGAGTGGCCTCTTTCATTGGCCCAGTAGAGTATGGGCGCTTTGGGCAAGAGGGCTTTCAGCTCTTGCAGCACGAATTGTTCCGTGAGCGCCCCCCGAAAGTTGTCAAAGATATTTATTTCGGGTTGCGCGAGCGTTTTCACGTCTACCCCCGAGTGGGCGCAGAGGAGGCCTATGTCGGCCATGAAGATTTTGAAGTGTTCGCGTTCGAGGTTGGCGAGGAGCGGCATTTTTGCGTGTTGCGTTCGCGAGACCCTGTGCACGAGGCCGGTGTTTTCGAGCCAGTTCATGGCGTTTTCGAACTCAGACGCCCGCCCTCCGGTTTTTACCTCCTTGTAGACAAACTTCTTCTTCTCCTTTGCCAAGTGGGCCGGGATGGTGTCCCAAAGCATGCGCACTTTTGGGATATCGGAACCCTTGATGTGTTTTGAGAAGTCGCCCCTATAACCGTCGAGCATCTCTTCTTGGAGCTCGCGGGTTTTGCGTATGTCGCCGGTGTCGGCGTACGCCTGCACGGCCTTGGGCATGCCGCCGACGTAGAAGTAGGCGCGGAGCAGTTCGGATGCTGTTTGCGACATCCCCAAAATCATTTTTGAGTCGAGCCCCATAAGCGCGCCGAGCAGCCGAGAACGGCCTATCGCCTCCAAAAATTCGTAGAACGACATGGGGCGCACGGTGAGGGTGTTGACCTGCCCCACCGGGAACTTGCCGGTAGCCACCCCTAGGAAGCTGCCGGCAGCTACGACGTGGTACTCCGGCGCGTTTTCGCAAAAGTATTTGAGCGCATCCTTGGCCCTCTGGCACTCCTGAATCTCGTCGAAGATGAGCAGCGTGCGCCTAGGGTCTATCTGCGTATCGAAGTCGTTTTCGAGGCGGGAGACGATATAGCGGGGGTCGATGTCCTCCCCGAATATCTGCCGCGCCCGCTCGTTTTTGTCGAAACTGACGTAGAGCGTGTTGCCGAACTCGGCGCGCCCGAACTCCTTCATGAGCCACGTCTTGCCGACCTGCCTCGCGCCGTAGATCATGAGGGGCTTGCGGTCGGCTGAGTTCTTCCATCTTTTGAGCGAATCCATGGCGTAGCGTTTCATGGTTTTTGGCACCTCTTTTTGGGGTATTTATGGCGTATATATAGCGGTATAACGATACGGATAGCTAAAATGCCGCTATTTAATGATAATATAGGTAATATCCGTACAAAATGCAAGTTTTTTACATCTTTAGGCGGATAACAATGGGATAATTTACATTTTTAGACGTCTAAAAGTGCGATACGCCACATTTTTTCGCGGATTATAATGACGGCAGATACACTTTCACGCGCCTAAAAGCGCAGATACCTACATTTTTAAGCGGGTAAAAATGTGCTTTCTTACATTTTTTTACACGTAGCAAGCGGGGGACAGCCAGTGTTTTTCACCTAGGGTTCCAAGACTGCGACGTCGCGAGGGCCGCGGCTATGAAGGCCATCATCACTATCGCTAAGCGCGTCTGCCGCTTGTACTCGTACTCGCGGCGTATTAGGTCTAGCTTTTGCGGCGATTCGGATACCCGCACGCTGTCAACAGCAAGGGCCGCGCGCTCAAGCTCGTCGTCTTCGATATTGAGGACATCAACCGTATCTATGCCGGCCTTACTAAGCCTAGCGGTTTTAGCGGATGGGGATGTATTGACGGTATCGACTGTATCGACTGTATCAACAATACCCGATGTATCAACTACGCTGGCAGTATTAACGGTATCAATAGGCATCGGCATCTTGCCCCCAGCCTTCTGCGCCCAAACCCCGCACACGCACACCGTCATTACCGCCATGATGCCCATCTTGGCCGTATCGAACATAATATTTCCTATTCTTTTAAATCTTTTTCAGACGAAGCCTGAGACCGTAAGGTCGAAGACTTTAAAGTCAACGTCTTTAAAATCTTTAAAGTCTTTAAAATCATTTTTAGACGAAGCCTACGGCTTCATAACGTGTGGCGGCTAAAGCCGCCACACAAAGTCAAAGTCCTAAAACCCTACTCAGTATAGCCCCCGCCTCTTTCGGATTCGCCGCCCCCTTCGACGCCTTCATTATCTGCCCCATGAAAAAGCTTGCAAGCTTCTTGTCCCCGCCCTTGTACCTCTGAACCTCGCTAGGGTGCGCATCGACCACCTGCCTAACCACCGCCTCTAGCGCCGACGCGTCGGAGACCTGCTCTAGGCCTTGCTCGCTTATCACCGCCTGCGGCTCCTTGTCCTCGCTCTCCATCAGGTCAAGCACCTTTTTGGCCGCCTTGGCGGAGACGCCGCCGTCGTTTATCAGGCGGATCAGCTCCCCTAGCCTATCCGGGTTAGTCTTCAACTCGAAGGGGCTTTCGCGCTTGCCGTCGTTCATCATGCGCATGACGTCCGTCATCACCCAGTTCGACGCGGACTTCGCGTCGCCGCACACGGCTACGCAGCGCTCGAAGTAGTCGGCGAGCGCGCGCGAGCCGGTGAGCACCTCGGCGGCATACGGCGTGACCTTGTAGTCGGCCTCGAAGCGGCGGCGGCGCGGCGCGGGCAGCTCCGGCATCGACTCCCTGACCTTGCCGACCCACTCCTCTTCGACGATGAGCGGCGTCAGGTCGGGGTCGGGGAAGTAGCGGTAGTCGTGGGCGTCCTCCTTCGTGCGCATGGGGACGGAGCGGTTCTCGCTTGGGTTCCACAGGAACGTCTGCTGCACGACCGCGGCGCCAGACCGCAGCACCTCTTCCTGGCGGCGCGCCTCGTACTCTAAGGCCTTTTCGAGGTTCCTAAAGCTATTCATGTTCTTGATTTCCGTTTTTGTCCCGAGCCTGCTCTCGCCCCTAAGGCGCAGCGATATGTTCGCGTCGCAGCGCAGGCTCCCCTCCTCCATGTTGCAGTCGCAGACTTCGAGGTACTCGAGTATCTGCTTTAACCCCACGAGGTAGGCGTAGGCCTCCGCGGGGCTGTGCATATCCGGCTCGGAGACGATTTCGACGAGCGGGCTCCCGCAGCGGTTCACGTCGAAGAGCGAATCGGCGTCTTGGTCGTGTATGAGCTTTCCCGCGTCCTCCTCCATGTGCGCGCGGTTGACGCCGACGGTTAATTCCTTCCCGTCAACTACAATCTGTAGTTTTCCCGCGCCGCAGACGGGGAACTCGTACTGCGATATCTGGTAGCCCTTGGTGAGATCCGGGTAGAAATAGTGCTTGCGGGCGAAGATGGACTTCTTGTTTATGGCGCACCCGAGCGCGAGGCCTATGCGCACGGCCATCTCCACGGCGGAGCTGTTGAGCACGGGGAGCG
>JAIRUL010000254.1 GCA_031254445.1 Chitinispirillales bacterium | reverse complement strand
GGTTGTACCTATGCACGAAGAGGCTCACAAGGTTAGGCACCGTCTCCTTGCGCTCGCGCAGGGGCGGCATATGGAGGTAGAAGACGTTTAGGCGGAAGAACAAATCCTCCCGAAATTCCCCCCGCTCCATGAGAGCGCGCAGATCCTTGTTGGTCGCCGCTATCACCCGCACGTCCACCGGCCGCGACGCCGTGTCGCCGACGCTGCGGAACATCCGCTCCTGCAAAAAGCGCAGGAGCTTCACCTGCGCCGGCAGCGAGAGCTCGCCCACCTCGTCCAAAAAGAGCGTCCCCGCGTGCGCCTCCTCCACGAGCCCCGGCTTGTCGCGGTCGGCCCCCGTGAACGCCCCTTTCTTGTAGCCGAAGAACTCGCTCTCGAAGAGCGTGTCCGGTATCGCCCCGCAGTTCACAGCCACGAACGCCCCGCCCCCGCACTGCGAGTGGCGGTGGATGATGCGCGCGAAAAACTCCTTCCCCGTCCCGCTCTCCCCCCCGATAAGCACCGTGGACGACGTAGGCGCGATCTTCATCGCCACGCGCAGAACCTTACGCATAGCGGGGCTATCCGCCATGAGGTCGTCCAGTATGCGATCCTCAAGCTCGATCCGGTCACGCTTGCTCGGTATACGCAGATTCATGTCGCCCGGCGCGGAAGCCCCCGCCCCGCCGCTGTCGCTCGCTCTCGCCATTTTTTTTATTGTACGCCGCCAGACGGTGGAAAAAATTATTTTATTATATCGTCCATAGTATAGAATATAAAATATTTTATGGCTGATTTCAAAATATTGGTGATAATTAAGGTATCAATATGACCAAGCGCCACACAATAGAAAAACTGTTCACGCTGGCTTTCTTCCTCCTGAGCCTGCTAATCCTCGCCGGCTTCATCCCCGTGCGCCTGCCCCTGCTCGCCGCCGCCGCCGAAAGCGTCCTGCGAAACGCCGGAGCGGACTCCGCCTCCGTGGGCGCGGTCTCCGTCACGCTCTGGACCGGCCTGCAAGTTAGAGAGGTCAGCACCTACAAACGCATAAACGACAAGGGCGACGCCTACCGCACCGACATAGCCCGCGCCGACATAAGCTGCAACCTCTTCGCCGCCGCCGCCGCGCTCGCCGCAAACCGCGACATGCTCAAGGCCGACCGCGACGTCTTCCGCGAGGCTTACGAAAAACCGATCGAATTAGTCGGCGAAATCTGCGGCGGCGCGGCGAGCCTCCGCCCGCTCAAAAGAATCGCCCTCCGCGGCGCCGATGCCCGCCTCACGAGCAAGGGCAAACCAGGAATCTCCGCGACGGGCGCGGAGATTACCCTCGCCAGAAAAAAAGGCCGCGCGCTCGCCGGAAACATCTCCGCCAAAGAAGCCGCCGTCCCATCGCTCGCAAAAGTGGAGGGCTTCAGCATCAAACTATCCACAAACAACGAGAAGCTAGACCTCGCAAACGGCAGCGGAACAGTCTTCGGCGGGAAGCTCCAAATAGACCTCTCCGTAGACATCAAAAATTCCAAAATCATAAGCGGAAGCGTGAGCCTGCGCGGCCTCGACCTCGAAAAATACTGCGCCGGCACAAACTTCTCTCCCGGCGCCATCGCCGGAAAGTTCGACTTCGAAGCCAAAGCCGAACCGAACTCCCCCATAGCGCTCGATAAACTCAAGGCCAAGGGGCGCGCGGCCGTCGCAAACCTCACAGCCGCCGACATCGCCCTGCAAAAAACGCAAGCCGTAAACCAACTCTCGCGCGACCTCAGGCTCCTGCGCTTCTCCGCCGTAAAAGGCGACTTCCGCGTCCACAGCGGCAGGTTCAACTTCAGCGAAATAGCCGGAACCGGCAACGTGCTCAAGTTCAAATCCGCCGGATGGGTGGCTTTCGACGGCAAACTCAGCCAAGACCTCGATGGCGAATTCAGCAAAGACTTCGTCGCAACCCTCCCAAGGCTCGTCAGAGGCTCCCTAGAAAGAACCGAAGAAGAAGGCGGGGCGTTCAAGTGCAAAATCACCGGGACGTTCCACAAACCTAAGGTCGAGGTGGATAAAAGCGTTTATGATCGGGCGCTCGGTGGATTCTTTAAAAATCTGTTTAAGTGATTAACCCGCCGCCAAATCAATAAAAAATAAAAAAAAAGGTGTTTTTGCCGATAAATATATGGTATAATTTTATTTGGGGGTTGAACTCCCGTTTTGGAGATGGAGAGGGCGCCGTATGAAAGCAGCTTCAAAGTTCGCCGCAACCCTTGCAGCGCTGGCCGTTTGTTGCCTTGCGCCGATGGGGGCGTTTGCGAATATCTCGGAGGCCGCGGATAAGCCCAACCTTTCGGGCATCACATGCAACGGCCTCCACCCGATAGATTTTATTGACCGCACCGCAACCTACGACAGCACCCTCAAGGATATGCGTGCCATCGGCCCCGCGAGCATCAGATGCAAGTTCGACGGGGGGGATTTTGACCCGGGCACGTTTACGTACTTGTATGCCGGGGTGGAGGGCACGGAGTACGGCCCGAGCGCGGCGGCCCCGCGGTACGCCGGGAAGTACTTAGTCACCGTGACGGTGCAAAATGACTATTATTACGACAACGCTACTGCGTACCTGACTATACACCGCAAAAGCCTCTTATCATCTGATTTCGAGTTGACGGTACCGAGCCGGGCGTACACCGGCGAGTATCAGACGCCCACGGTCAATCAGGCGGGCAGCAGCAGGCCCAAGTTTATTGAAGGCGATATCGAATATTCTTACCGAAACAATAGAGATGTCGGCACCGCCACCGTCGTAATAACCGGCGGCGCTAACGGCAACTACGACGCCGGGCCCGTCCAAAGAACGTTCACGATTACGAAGAAACCAATAACCATAAACGCCGCTCTGTGCGAAGTGGGCAATAAGCCGTACGACGGCAATCTGGATGCCCCCGTGCTCAAGGTGGGGTTCAGCGGGCTTGCCGACGGCGTCGCGCTTGCGCTCGGCAGCGACTACACTGTGGCGAGTTCCCAGTTCAGCAGCCCGGACGTGGCGGCTACCGGCACTGTGGCCACAGTTACCGTCAAACTTGAGCCGGACGGGCCGCGGTCAAAGAATTACACGCTAAGCGCTTCGTCGTTTAAGGCGACGGGCTACATCTATCGGGCTACGCCTGTAGCAGGCCAATTTAACTACGATATTCCTGAAAGCCACACGGCCGGATACGCGACGGGGGTGCCGGCGCCGACCGTCAAGGCGGGCGTGCCGGGCATGACCGGGGGCGGGATCGGCAGCCGTACCGTAATATACTACGACTCGACGCGCGCCGGCTCGGCTACAGTGCCTCAGGCGGCGGGGGAGTACGAAGTTTATTTACGGGTTGCGGAGGGCAAAAACTATTACGCGGCGGAGTTTCGGCTTGGGACATACACCATACACGCCGCGCTAAAGCCTATCATTGCCGCATTGGAACCGATGGATGCCTCCGTAAGGCTGGGCGGCGCGGCGGTGCCGCTTACGGTCGCGGCGGAATCGCCCAACGGCGGCGCCCTCTCGTACCAGTGGTACAATGGCGCGAACAATGCCGCCATATCGGGCGCGACGCATAGCTCGTACACCCCCAACATAGAAGTAGAGGGGGTATACCGCTACTACGTTGTGGTGACGAACACAAAGGTCATCGCCGGCGCCGCCCAAACCGATACGGCGTTGAGCGGTATCGTAACGTACACAGTGTTTGGGCCGCCCGCAACGAGCATCGAGGGCGCGGCTGTTGCCATAGGAGGCTCGTACATCTACACCGGTTTAGCTATAGACCCCGGCGCAGACAGCGTAAAAGTCACGCTCTCCGGCAAACCATTGGTATACCGTGTAGATTACACTTACACGATGCGAAACAACATAAACGCCGGCACCGCGACCCTTACCGTATCGGGAAGAGACTTGTACAAGGGGAGCGTTGAGAAGACGTTTGCGATAGCCAAAAAAGCTATCGTGCCGGAATCCGACCTCGTGATCCAGCGGTCGGTTGTTTTTAACGGGGGGCCGCAGCATATGCCCGTCGCCTTCAAAAGCGGTTTGACCGGGCACGGCACCATCTCCTTGACTTACAGCGGCCTTCCGTCGGGGTTTGTGTATGCCGACGTAGGCACATACAGCGCTAAGATGAATGTTGGCGACGGCGACAATTTCAAGGGGCTCGCAAATTATAACTTAGGCACATATGATATCGTGCAAAAAGCGCCCGAGGCGTCGGACTTTATATACGCCATCCCGCAGAACCATGTATACACCGGGTTCCCGTTTGGCATGGGGATAGGTACGGTGACCGCCAAGGGCGGCGGCGCGGGTAATCTGACGGTGTATTACAACGGCGTGCTCGCCACGCCGGTCAATGCCGGAACTTACGTTGTGACGGTGAACGTTGCGGGCGGCAAAAACTACAAGCCCGCGGCCGATGATAATCGCGTGTATATCGGAGATTACACGATTCACCCCGAGGGGTGGACCGCCGCCCAAGAGCGCGGCCGCGCGGTTCCCGCGCCCGGCGGCGGGGCGGAAGGGGCTGTTTTAGCTCCGTTCACCGCGCTATCGCCCGAATTCACCGCAGGGCCGAACCCGGCGGCGCGCCCGCTTGGGCGGGTCGATTTCTTCCGTTCGGGCGCAAAGATAGGCGACGCGGCGCTGGTCGCCTACGACGCGTCGGGCCGCGCCGTCAAAAAAATAAACATTAGCGACAACTCCGCGCCGGCCTCCGCCGGCAGGCGCGTCGTCGGGTCGTGGGACTTGACGGGCACAGATGGCCGGATCGTTCCAGCCGGAGTCTATTTGATTCGCGGCGCGACGGTAAACTCAGCCGGCCAAAAAGAACGCATAGCCGCGCTAGTGGCCGTCAGATAGACGGTCGGGAAAAATTTTGACCTCACCCCTCGCCCGTATACTATATTAAATGAGTCTCTGATATCTTGTCTCTGACGCTCCGGCAATTCTCGTCGCACCTATTACAAAAACCTATGCCCCAAGGAGATAAAAAATAAAATCCCTGCCGCCGTTGGATTTTTATTATATTTATCGGCAAGGAGAAAAGCATTATGAGCGACCGCACTATCATTTCATTCGACTACGCGATAAAGTATATGTTGCGCGACAAGGCGAACTTTGACATCCTTAGCGGATTCCTAAGCGAACTCTTGGGGCGCGATGTCTTCGTAATAGAACTTCTCGAAAGCGAGAGCAACAAGGCCGACGACGAGGCCAAACTCAATCGCGTAGACCTGAAGGCCAAGATAGACGGCGGAGAAATAGCAGTCTTCGAGATACAGTTCTATAGGCAAGTAGATTTCTTCGGCAAGATACTCTACGGCGTAAGCCGCGCCATCTCCGAGCAGATAACCGGCGGCGGCAAATACGACATAAAAAAGGTCTACTCCGTAAGCATCGCCTACCACAACCTCGGCGCTAAACAAGACTACCTCTTTTTGGCGAAGATGGCAGGCTTCAAAGGCACCCACACCGGCGAAATAATCCCCTTTGCGCAGACCAAAGGGCTCACGCCGCCGCCAAGCCCTGCGGTCGATATCCACCCCGAATACTACCTTATCCTCCCCAACATGTTCGACGAGAACGTCAAGAGCAGCTTCGACGAATGGATATACACCCTCAAAACCTCAACCGTAAAAAGCGGGTTCACCGCAAGCGGCCTAAAGGAAGCTGCGGACAAATTAGACATGCTTAAAATGGAACCCTCCAAGCGCAGGGTCTACGAAAGAATCCTAGAAAACAGAGCCAACGAAAACAGTATCCTCTGGACGGCGATAATGGACGGCAGGGAAGAGGGCAGGGAACAGGGCAGAGCTGAAGGCAGAGCTGAAAGCATACGAAACGTTGCAAAAAACCTTAAATCCGGCGGCGTGGATATAGACATGATTGCAAAGTCAACCGGACTCCCGATGGAAGAAATCTTGAAGCTGTAGGCGGGGATTTCGACTTTGACTTTGACTTTAAAATCAAATTCTTTTAAATTCTTTTTTCAGACGAAGCCTTCGGCTTCATAACGTGTGGCGGCTAAAGCCGCCACACAAAGTCAAAGTCAAATTCAAAGTCAAAGGCGGCGGGGTGGATGGTTTTGACGTTGACTTTGACTT
>JAIRUL010000253.1 GCA_031254445.1 Chitinispirillales bacterium | reverse complement strand
ACAAGCGTTCTTTGCGGCTTCCCATGTGTAGAGTCTTCCGTATTTCTCGCAACTATCAGGGGCATCACCATAACACCAACTATCCGGCGTTTCGATATTGAGATTTTGCCTTGTCCATGTCATACCGTTTATTGTAACCGTTGAATCCGTCATACTTACCTCAGGGGGAACAAATTTTTCGCTACTGCATCCAATACAGATGGCAATCATCGCCGCGATCGACTGCACGACACCGGCCCTAGGCATCATATTTTTAATCTTCACTGCGTCCTCCATTGTTAGGGGAAACCGGATTTGGCGCTGACGCAGAGTTTCACAAGGCAAAAAGATGGTTAAAAGCCGCTAAAACGCAACAATCACCGACACAATCACCGCCGGGCTAGAAATATCCGTATAGAACTGCATCGCCGCGTCTAACTTAATATCGACGTCATCCATAGTTGTATTAAACCCGACCCCAAACGACAGCGTGTTTACCGTGCTCTTTTGGTATGATTCGTCGCGCTCGCCGCTCAGCACGTCCAGCATTTTCTCAAAATCCATTATGCTGAACGCGTACCCGCCCCTGATAAAGAGCGTTTTTGCGATGGCGGTGTACTCGAACGCAGGTTCAAAATTGGTGAAATCGCCGTTGTATCTGTTTACGTCCAAGGCTATGCGCAGGTTTGGCATATGGCGCGGGACAAACGAGACGCCCGCCTCGAAGCCGTATGGCATTTCGTACTCGTTCCACTCGTTCCAATAGCCGTACATCGCTCCGACGTTGCGCAGCGTTGCGCCGTAGGTGAGGCGCCCGTTGTTTTGGCGGTACTGCACGCCTAAGTCGAGCGCGGCGCCAAACGCCGAAAAGTTATCCGTGCCGGCGCCGACGTAGTGGTAGGCGCCCTTGAGCGCGGCGCCGACGGCGAGGTTGTTGTCGTGCAAGGTTTTCGCCCAAGCGAGGCCGAGCGCGGTGTAGCTGCTCCTTGCGCGCTCGCCGGTGGCAATGCCGCCGTCGTCGATAACGTTAAAATCGCCGGAGGTGAGCGATACGAGGTACGGCGCGAAGACGCCGTTAGCCGTTGGGAAAGAGATTCCAAGCGGGCAGCCCCACACGTCCATCATAACCTGCCTGTACCCGGCCATAATCTGCATACGGTTCGTATAGCCAAGCGCCGCAGGGTTGGCGAGGACGCCGTAAATGTCGTTTTGGACTGCGGCGGCCGCCCCGCTCATGGCCATAGAGCGGGCGTCGTAGTTCATTGTTAAAAACGGGAAAGCGACAGTGCCGGCGTTTTCGTTTTGGGCTTGGGACGGCGCCGGGGCGATAGCCAAAGCTAGGGCGGCCATCAGCGAAATACAGGGGATACCGGCAATAGGCGATACGAAACCGCGGCAGGCATCGCCGTTGCCGTTACGCGCAATCAATTTAATAATGTTACGTATTGACATCATTATCCGCCGCATGATTTTACATTGTCATCATTGTACACCAACCGCGCCCGCCCGGCTACCGCTGCTACCGCTGCTACCGCTACTTCCCCACCACCGACTCGTATTTCACAGAAATATAATTCTTGCTCCCCTCTTTAAGCGTAATTTCGCTCGCGATCCCCTTTTTGAACCCCGCGAAGAGCAGCGAAAACTTTGTGCCGCCCATGTTATATTTAAACGTCACCGTCTCAAGCCTCGGCGGCTTCCCTTTCTTGCCGACTATCAGCGCGCGCACCGACAGCGTGTCGGAATTCCACACCGCGGTCGCCTTACCCGGAGCCTTTTTGCTCTGCTTCAGCGAGTCGGGGCTCGCCGGAAGTTCCCGAAACGCCTCCGGCATCGCGCCGGTCAGGCTCTTTATGAACTGCCCGTAGGTGAAGTTGCGGGCGCACGGAAACGGCACGTTTTCCATCTTATCGCCATACGAAAACTCTATCGCCTCTTTGTCAACCTTAACGACCCCCTTAAAAGCCTCCGACGATATAGACGCGACCGCCGTGCCGAAAGGCGAGTATATTTGCGCCTTTACATACCCGTTGTTCTTGCGGTGCGCCTCTATCTTGCCCGAGGCTTTTGCCCCGCCGCCGGACATGTTTATCTCGCCGTACCCTTTGAACTCCGCGACCTCCGCGGGACGCAGGAGCGCCTCCATTACTGCCTCGTCAACAGCCACGGGCGGCGGCGGCGCGCCCTTGCCGGCTAACCCTTTGAGCGGGCCGACGCAGCCGGCGTTTATTATCAAGGCCGCCGCAAGCAACGCGGGCGCCAAACAGCAAAGGCGTTTCGTCAATTAGCGCTCCTTCTTGCGCATCAGGTTTTTTATCTCCGCTATCCGTTCCTTTATCCTCTTGGCGTCCTCCGTCTTCAGCTCTAAGCTGCGTTTGTAGGCGCTCTCCGCCGCCTGATAGTCGCTCATCTTAAAGTATATGTCGCCGAGATGTTCGTACGGGACCGGGTCTTCCTTTAAGCTATTCTGCTCGAGCGCCTTGTTCATATATAAGAGGGCTTTTTTGTAGTCGCCCATTTGGTAGAACACCCACGCGTAGGAATCTAAGTAGGCTCCGTTTAGAGAGTCTTTGGCGAGCGCCATCTCTATAAGCAGCTTGGCGCTGTCTAACATCATCCCCGCGTCGGCCCACATATAGCCCAAGTAGTTTGCCGCCATCGCGTCGCCCGGGCGTATGCGCAGCACCTGTTTGAACGCAGCCGCCGCTTCGTCGACGCGCTTGCGCTTCTCTAGTATGCTGCCTGTCTCGAACCACGAGAGGTGGTCGCCCGAATCGATCTCCACGGCCTTCCTCAGAGCGGCGACCGCCTCGTCGTACTTCTCGCGCATATTCAGAACGTACCCGCGAAACCTCCAACCGGCGCCTGAATTCGGGAACGCGGCGATGTAATCGTCTACTGCTTTCTGCGCCTTTTCCTTGTCTTTTGCTACAATATAGAGATAGCACAGCTCTTTCCACGCGTCTTCGTAGCGCGGGTCTATGGCCGTGGCCGCCCTGAACTCCTGCGCCGCCTTTTCCGCCCGCTTCGTTTGGGCGTATATCAGCCCGCGGTAGACGTGCAGCTCCGGCTTTCCCGGGAGCTCCTTGCCGTCGTCTTCGAGTATCAGCGTGTCTAATATCCCCTCCGCCGCCGCGTACTCCTTGGCGTGGAAGAGCAGAAACGCTAACCCCCGCCGGTAGATGGGGGCAATCGAACTTTGCGCCGTCAGCCGCCTGTAGAACGATATCGCCTCGGGGTACTGCTCCCTTACAAGGCTTATATGCGCGAGCGTGCGCAGCGCCTCCTCGTTTAGCGAATCTAATTTTAGCGCCTCGTTGAAGAGCGCGACGGCCGCCGACGTGTCGCGGCTCAGATGCTTCACAGTCCCGAGGAGCGCCGCCGCCTCCGCGTTGTCGGGGTATGCGCCGCGCAAGATAACCGCGAGGCTCTCGGCGTCGGCTAACCTCCGCTCGCCGACGTTAAACTGCACCATCTTCACGCCGAGCCCGGCCGACCGCGGGTTGTTGCTGAAAAATTCCCTAAAGCCGCGCAGCGCCATCTCTTTCTGGCCGAGCGACTCGTACAAGAGCCCGAGCGAGTACATCTCCTCCTCGCTCATGTCGCCGCCAAGCGCCTCAATCGCCTCCGCCGCCTGCGGGACGTTGCCCACGCGCAGGTGTATGAGGCTGAGCTTCCGCAGCTCGTCGGGGGTTAAATCCGGCAGCCGGGTATCCGTAAATAGGCCAAGCGCGCTATCGTACCGGTCGTCCTGCATATACTTATCGGCCAATATTTTGCGCAAGTATGAAGATTTAGGCCAAAAGTCGTAAGCGACTTCGTAAAGCTCGAATGCCGCCTCGTGCGCGCCGCGCCGCTCGTAGTCGCGGGCGGCTAAGAAATGATCCTGCGCCAGGCGGTAGCCGTCGGAGGAGTCTAAGGTCTGGTCGGCGGCGTTCCAAAAACCTATGGAAGGGGGGGCGCTACGGGTTTTTGAGGCGGCGGTACAGCCGGATAGGAGCGCGAGGGCAGCGAGGAGTGGGGCGCATAATAATTTGGCCATCGTCGTCTTACGGGGGGTCATTGTGCCGTATCTGCCTTTCAAAAGATAAAAAGATAAAAGTCAAAATCTTTATCAAGGCCAACGCATCAAACACATATTCAGCGAATGGCCGATATTACAAGGTCTATCGAACTCTCTAACGGGACGTTTGCGCCGGGGGACGCTGATTGCGACATTACTGTCCCCGGCACTAGGGTTGAGTTGTTTTGATAGGTGACGGCGCCCACCTTTAGGCTTGCGTCAACAATCTTCTTTTTGGCTTCGGATAGGCTCTCGCCTATTACGTTCGGCATTACGGCGTGCGTTGGCTTTGGGCCGCGCGATATTATTAAATCTACGTCCATGGCCCGCGAGGTGATTGTCCCGGAGGGGGGGAATGTCTCTATTATGTTGTCTGCGGACACCGATTCCGAGAACGCTTTGCGGACGTTGCCTACGTTGAAGCCGCCCTTGCGCAGGTCTAAGCGCCCTTGGCGCTCGTTTATCCCGCGCAGCTGCGGGATCATCGCCGCTTCGGGGCCGCGGCTTACCGTTACGGCTATCTTGCGGCCCCTCTTCACCGTTTCGCCGGGCTCGGGGAACTGGTTTAGGACAGTGCCTTCGGGGACGCTGTCGTCAAACTCGCGGCTGCGTACCTCGGTCAGCAGGCCGACGCCGTAAAATTTGTTGCGGGCGGCCTCGTACTCCAGCCCCTGCACGTCGGGCGTGGGCACCACGTCGCGCTGAACGCCGACAATCTTGGGCATAACCTTGCGGTCCACAACAACAAAACCGATAAGCGACCCGACAGCGGATAGGAGGATGCAGGCCGGCAGGAAGACGAGCCAAAAGGTCTTGAC
>JAIRUL010000229.1 GCA_031254445.1 Chitinispirillales bacterium | reverse complement strand
TACATATTGGTCTCACCGCTCTGGATAACCCAAAGGACAGACTCTATCGCTTTCTGCGTATTCATGTTAAACTGTATCGGCATATAGGCGCCTCGCCTTTGTTTGGTCGATTTTTGCGGTTCTAACAATACTATCAAAATATATATTAATAAATATACATAGAATTAACGGCAGAATCAAAAATTTTATTTAACGCCGCCGGACCGATTCATCGCGCAGTTTCCGCGAAAGGAGGGGATTGGGTGAGCAATTTCTCAAGCTCCCGCAGAACAACATCGACCCCGTCCCCCGTAACCGCCGACATCCCAAGCCACCCGTCGGGGATCTTTATCGAGTCGTCGCCGCCCATCAAATCGGTTTTCGTCATTATGAAGCATTTCGGTTTAGCCGCCAAATGCTCGCTGTAATGTTCTAGTTCATTGAGTAGGACGTTGGCGTCGCCTATCGGATCCTCCGAGGCCGCCTCTACCATTATGGCCAGCGCGCTTGTCCGTTCTATGTGGCGCAAGAAGCGTATCCCCATCCCCTTCCCCTTGTGGCAATCCTCAATCAACCCGGGAATATCGGCCACGACATAAGATGAGCCGAACGGGCCGCTCTGGCTTTTGACGATGCCGAGGTGCGGCTCTTTTGTTGTGAAGGGGTAATCGGCGATTTTAGGCCTTGCGTGGGATATGCGCGACAAAAAGGTCGATTTTCCGGCGTTGGGGCGTCCCACTAAGCCCACATCGGCCAGCACTTTTAATACCAGCTTCAATGCCTTTTCTTCGCCCTCTTTTCCCGGCTCGCAGAACTCAGGGTTCGGGTTGTATCGCGTTACGAGCGCCGCGTTCCCGCGCCCCCCGCGCCCGCCTTTGGCCACCATCTCCTGCTGCCCCTCGTTTAGGCAGTCGAGCAGTATCTCGCCCGTCGCGTCGTCGTAGACGACCGTCCCGAGCGGCACGGGTATCACAATGTCTTCCGCGCTCTTGCCGTACTGGTTTTTGCCCTTGCCGTGCGCGCCGCGCTCGGCCTTGTAGTGCCTGCGGTAAGCCACGTCTTGCAGGGTGTGTATCTGCTTCGACCCGACGAGGTATATGTGCCCGCCGCGCCCGCCGTTGCCGCCGTCGGGCTTTCCCTTGGGTTTATATTTGAGGCGCTCGTAGGAGTGGCAGCCGTTGCCGCCGTTTCCGGCTTTCGCCTCGATTATCGTTTCGTCAATGAACATTGAGCTTTGCCTTCCTCTCCCGCCGCTTATTCCGCACTGCGTACACGTATAGGTAGCTGCACACGTAGAGCAGGGTTACGAAAACGGCGATATTTAGCGGCGAGTGCAAAAACTTCTTGTAGTGCAGCACGCGCTCGCAGAAGAGCGTTATCACCGACATCAGCGGGATGTGTATAAGATAGGGGTAAAACGATGTCCGCCCCAGTTTTTGTATGACCTTTAGCGACATTATGCGCGCGAAAACCCCTTTTTCTATCGCCATTGTGTATATAGCCGCCAAATAAAGCGGTATCATAAGCGCGTGGTAAGAGATCCACGTCGCCACGAGCCCCGACCGAACGTAGGACGAGAGGTTCATGTACAGCAAATATAAGAGCAAGAGCACGATTGCGTCGCCCCTTATGGCGAGAAAGCGCCCGGAGCGCTTGTTTTCGTCCCGCAGCATGAAAAAGCGCGCGAGCAGAATGCCGAGCCCAAACTCGAAGAAGCGCACCGGCGCGAATGCGTGGAAGAATTGGTACAGCTTGGGCGGCGAACCCAATAGCCCGTAAAAAAGCCCCCAAGCGATAAGCGGGATAAAAAAAATTGCCATCCACCCCATCACCGCAGCCCTATTTTTAAGCGTAAGCGACCACTTGAGCGCCGGACCGAAGAATAGGTAGCAGAGAAACATCGCCGAGAGCGCCCACGACGGCGTGTTGAGGTTCAGCGTGCCGAGCGGGCAGATAGACCAAAGGAAAGTGAGGTGCATGAAGAGGGAGGCCGCAATTTTGGGGACGTCTATCCCGTCCGTCCCCCAGCGCCTTACGATATAGAGCGCGGCCATTGTGAGCGTGGTGATGAGGTGCAGCGGGTAGAGTTCGCGGAAGCGTTTTTTAAGAAACGCCCAAGCGCTGAACTCCGCCATTTTGTGCGCGAACATGTTGGTAAAAATAAACCCCCCTAGAATAAAAAACAAACTCGCGTGAAACGCCGGCCCCTTAACCAGCCGGAAAAACCAAGCCGGGCTGCCGCCCATCTCGTAGAGCCCGCCGATGCCCTCAAGGTGGAAGAGCACGACGTTGACCGAGGCAAGCAGGCGCAGCCCGTCGATCGCGTTGAAATATCGCCTCTTAGGTATCCCTATCGCTGTATCGTAGTGCATTAATCGGCGCGCCCTTGACCCTTTTCGAGCAGCGCCTGCGCGATTTCGAGGTCGGTTTGCGTTGTGATCTTGAAATTTATTGGGTCGCCCCAAGAGAACCCGATGCTAACGCCCAAAGCCTCAAACAAAGCCGCTTCGTCGGTAGGCGGGGAGGGCATGTTTTTTACCTGCTCGAACGCCGACATAAGCCGTTCCCTGCGAAAGAGCTGCGGCGTGCCCACGCGCAAAAGCTTCGCCCTGTCAACAGTCGCCCCGCAGCGCTCGCCGTCTGCCATTGTGCGGACGGTGTCAACCTCCGGCGTCGCGGTGATCACGCAGTCAAAGTCATACCGCTTTTCTAAAACGGAATCTATAACGCTATGTGTAACGAACGGCCGCGCCGCGTCATGCACGAGCACCCACTCTCCCGTGGCCGCCAAACACCCGTTGCGCACCGACATCCACCGCTCGCTGCCGCCCTCGGCGATTACCACCCTGTCAATAAACTCATCATGGCCGTCAACAACAAATTTTGCATTATCGACCATATCGGGCGATACCACAAGTATAGTTTTATTGACCGCCGCATGGCCGATAAATGCCTTCAGCGAGTAATAGAGAATAGGCTCCCCGCAAAGCTCTACAAACGCCTTGGGCGTCGAATGCCCAAGCCGCGCACCGGAGCCAGCGCCCACTATAACCGCGTCGGCCACGCTCATTTTTTATCGACTAATCCCGCGACCTTCATAGGCAGCCCGAAAATTTTGATGAACCCGACCGCGTCTTTCTGATCGTAAAATTCCGTGTCCGTAAACGACGCCAAATCCTCAAGGTATAGCGACTTCTCCGCGCTTACGCCGGCAGGCACAACGTTCCCCTTGTACAATTTCAGCTTGACCGTGCCGGTAACGTTCCTCTGCGTAACCTCCACAAACCCGTCGAGCGCCTCGCGCAGCGTAGAGAACCACTGCCCGTTGTATACAAGCTCCGCGTACCTTATCGCCAGCATCTCCTTGAAATGGCTCGTATCGCGGTCAAGCGTCAAACTCTCAAGCTCGCGGTGCGCGGCGTACAAAATCGCGCCGCCAGGGGTTTCATAGACGCCGCGGGACTTTATCCCAACGAGCCTATTCTCCACCATGTCGACGTGGCCTATCGCGTGCGCGGCGCCGAGCTTGTTAAGGGTAGTTAATAGTTCAACAGGCTCCATAGCCTTGCCGTTCACCGCGACCGGGTTGCCCTTTGTAAACGTGATCTCTACGTATTCCGGCGCGTCCGGCGCTTTTTCGATAGTATTAGTCAGCGTATAAACATCGTCGGGCGGTTCGCTGGCAGGGTTCTCCAGCACGCCTCCCTCGTGGCTGATGTGCCAGATGTTGCGATCCTCCGAGTATATGCGCTTTTTCGTTTGAGAGATAGGCACGCCGTGTTTTTCCGCGTATGCGATGCAATCCTCGCGGCTGTGGAGCGTCCACTTGGGGTCCTTCCACGGGGAGATGATTTTTAGCTTCGGGTCGAGCGCCATGACGGTTAGCTCAAACCTGACTTGGTCGTTGCCCTTGCCCGTAGCGCCGTGGGCGACGGCGGTCGCGCCCTCCTTGCGGGCGATCTCTACGGCCCGCTTGGCGATCAGCGGGCGGGCGAAGCTGGTGCCTAGTAGGTAGGTCTTTTCGTAGATCGCGCCTGCCTTTAGGGTAGGGAAGATGTAGCTTGTGACGAACTCCTGGGTGAGGCGCTCGATGTAGAGCTTGCTCGCGCCTGTTTTCAGGGCCTTGGCCTCGAGGCCGCTTAACTCTTCTTCCTGGCCGAGGTCGGCGCACATGGCGACCACCTCGCAGTTGTAGGCCTCCTTTAGCCAAGGGATCATGATGGAGGTGTCGAGGCCGCCGGAGTAGAGCAGTATTACTTTTTCTTTTTGTTTTTCTTGTTCCATGATTATTGCCGTTTTCCTTTTTGTTAAAATCAAAGTCTTTAAAGTCAAAGTCTTTAAAGTCAAAGTCTTTTAAAAATCTTTTTCAGACGAAGCCTACGGCTTCATAACGTGTGGCGCAGAGCCGCC
>JAIRUL010000162.1 GCA_031254445.1 Chitinispirillales bacterium | reverse complement strand
AAGAACGGGCGCTACGCCGCGGCCACGGCTGTAATCTACGACGCCGTCGGCAACGTGGTCTTCAGAAACAAGCCGGAGGACATATCGGTGGTCGAAGACGGCAACACTTTCGGCTTCGTCTGGGACGGCAAAAACACAGCCGGAAGAACGGTAGGCCCCGGCACGTACTTAGTGAGGGTATCGACCACGATGAGCAACGGGCAAAAGTTTACGGTGCAGAGGGCGATCGGCGTTACTACGGAGGTTAAGGCGAGGAGGTAGTTTTATTGCGTTGTGCGCGGGCGACGATAGGCGCGGCTTTGTACCGCGCCTTTTTTTGTGTGGGCGCAGGAATTAAAAAAAATTCGCCGCGCCGATGCACCATGCCTTTCCGGCGGGGAAGTTTAGCTTTCCCGCCGCCTATGAAGCGCAGCTTCGTCTAAAAAAACAAAAAAATCTTGACATGCATCTGGCCATATATTATGTTCCTAATCGTATCAGGCTCAGGGAATCCCGTGAAAATCGGGAGCGGACCCGCCACTGTAAATCCTGATCCCGCAAAATAGCGCGGGATGACGGATCGCCGACAACAGGCCACTGTCTTTTGCGAGACGGGAAGGCCGGCGGTCTAAGGAGAGCCAGGAGACCTGCCTGAAGACGTTTTTCATTAACTCGGCCCTCGAGGTAGGGGCCGGAGGGTCTCTTTTCGTGCGTCCCATAAACGGTAGTCGTTGCGTATCCGCGTTGATACGCGGCGGTATTTATTTATTGTCGATGATATTGTTGCCGGCGACGCTCGCGTCGCCGCAAGGGTTGCCTATTGGCGCTAATGCCGGCCGGCAAGCGGTTGATGTTGATACTAGCCAACAAGAACGCGCTGCCGGCGCCGATCAACAAGAAATTACCGTTGGCGCGGGTGTGCAGGATGAATTATCAGCCGATAACAATCAATACCGCCCCGACGCCGCCGATTACCCCGAAGAAATACCGTTACTTGACGTCAACGGCATAGGCGAAATGACGGTAACCGTCCGCCAGCGCGCCCCCGCCCCCGTATTGCCGTCATCCCGTACAATAAAGGCCGCTGAGTTCAAAGGCAAGTTCCCCGACCTGCCGAGCGTTTTGGAGACGGTATCCGGCGTTGACATCCGCACTACCGGCGGCTACGGCCAATACGCCGAGAGCGCTATCCGCTCTTCGTCGGCTAAAGGCGTCCGCGTGTATTTGGACGGGGTGCTGCTAAACAGCGCGGCGGGCGGTGCTGTCGACCTCAGCAAAATTCCGCTCGACAGAATTACGGAAATCCGCGTCACCAAAGGCGCGTCGGGCGGGCTTAGGCAAATGGGCGAGGGGATGGGGGGGATGGTGGAGCTGTTTACCGCGGACAGCGCGCAGCGTGTTGGTAGCGATGGCGGCGTTGGTGTTAATAAGAGGATTGTCGGCGTTGACGCATCGGCGGGGAGTTTTGGGTTGATCAAGGGCGGGATGATAGTGCGGAGCGGGGCTTCGCGGGTTCGGCATCAGGTTGGGGTGGATATTGCCAAGAGCGATAATAATTATCCCTTTATGCACGATAACGGGACGGTCATCCCTACGCTTAGGGATCCCGACCCTACTTGGGACGATACGCTACTATATAAGAGGAACAATTACTACCGCTCGGTTGACGCGGCGTATAGCGTGTCGGTTGATATTGACGAAAACCGCAAACTATCGCAGCAGCTAAGCGCCGGAGGGTTTGATCAGGGACTCTTCGCGTATCACTACAAAGATAACCAAAGCGGGTCAACCGGCGGGCGCACGGTTGTGTACGGGGTCGACTATTCCGGCGTGATGAGCGACAACTTGACCGTCGGCGGCGAGGCGAGCGGCATTTACCGCCATAACACGTTAAGCGACCCCGACGGCCACTTTTCGCTTGGGGGCGCGGGGCGCGGGCTTGAGTCGGACGGCTACACCGCCGCCGCGCTCGTTGACGCAAGGTATTCGTTGACGGATAGATTTTACCTATCCGCGCTGAGCGGCGCGCGCGTTGAACGCCATGTTCAGCGCAACCTCGCGCTCAGCGGCAGGCCCTACATGAACCGCTACGAATGCCGCGCCGGTACGGAGCTTGGGGTAACGTCGAATGGGTACGGATGGGAATTGCGGGCGGCGGAGGCGGCGCTGCGGGTCGCGTATCACTTCGAGGCGGACACGTCAAGCGTTGGGCTTGGCTATTTCGCCGAAGAGGGCAGGGGGCGTACGCTTAGTTACCCGCTGGCCGAGGCCGCCGTCCGTTTAAAATTAACCCCGGCAGCCGTTATACAGCTAACAGCCGCGACATCCAAGCGCGCCCCCACGTTTTACGAACTCTTCGGCTGGGGCAGCGGATTCCTGTCAAACCCGAACCTTACGGAAGAGACGCGGACGGAGGTCGATTTAGGGGCATCGATTGACAAGGGCGAATGCCGCGCCTCGGCGTCAATCTTCGGCGGCAGCTTAAACGATAAAATCAAGAGCATTCCTAGGGCAGGGGGCTTCGTCAAGGTGATGAATTTCGCCGACACAAAGTTTTGGGGCGCCGAGGCGGAGGCGAGCGCGAAGCTATTTAAGGTATTGGCGATAGAACTAAGCGCGTCATACATAGAGTCGATAATATCAAACGCTGTAGACCGGGCATGGGTTGGGAAGGTTGAGCCGTTTGTCCCAACGCTATCGGGGTATTTGAAGACGGAGATTGACGTGAAGAGGATAAATGTTGGCCATGGGGTCAAGTATGAATCAATGTGTTACCTAGGTATCGCCAATAGAGAAACAAGGCCAATGCAATACGAGTTAAGCGCCTGGGCTGCTGTTAAGGCCACAGAATTTCTGACGTTACGGTATAGGGTGACTAATTATTTGAATACGGCGAGTTTTGATTTTTTGGATAATCCGAAGCCTAGAAGAATGCATATGTTTTCGGTATCTTTAAAATAAAAAAATCAAATTCTTTAAATCTTTTTCAGACGAAGCCTGAGACCGTAAGGTCGAAGGCTTTAAAGTCAAAGTCTTTAAAATCTTGTTCAGACGAAGCCTACGGCTTCATAACGTGTGGCGGCTAAAGCCGCCGCACAAAGTCAGCGTCAAAGTCAAAGGCGGAGGTGTGGATGGTTTTGATGTTGATGTTGATTTTGACTTTGTGTGGCGGCTCTGCGCCACACGTTATGAAGCCGTAGGCTTCGTCTGAAAAAGATTTAAAGGTTTAAAAGACTTTGACTTTTATAGGCTTCGTCTGAAAAAGATTTTAAAGATTTTGATTTTAAAAGATTTAAAAGATTTAAAAGATTTAAAAGATTTACATTAACCAAAACCCTTACTATAGGAGGCGCGCCATGCGTAAGCTGTTTCTCGTAAGCGTGATAGCAATGTCGCTATCGCTATCGCAGTTGTTTTGCACCAATCCCTCAACGCCACCCCCCAAAAGCGATGATGACGGCGTCGGCATTGCCGCCGTGACAATCGCCGCCGACTACTCCTCCGCCGGTTTCCAGATCGTCTCTACAAGCGAAGATAGCTACACCGTCAGCTCAAACCTGATAAACTCCCTGCACACCGACCTCGTGGTGAGGGCGCACGGAAGCGGCGTATACATCTTAGAGCGTTGGGGCAAGGACAATATCATCAAGTACGACACGAAAGCGAAAGATAACAAAGTTGCCTACCAGCAGAGCCTCGGCGTTGGCCTCAACATTCAGGACATAGCGGTCGTCTCCGAGACGAAGGCTTACATAAGCTGCTATGAGAGCGCGGAGTTGATAGTGTTTAATCCGAGTACCGGAACGAAGACATCAACGATTGACCTCTCGCAATTCAACGCCTACGCAGGCACGGACAGCGCCGAGGCGTACCCGTTCGCGAGCGCGCTTGCCGTTTACGGGGACAACGTCTATATAGCGTGCCAGCGGCTGAAGACGGTGCCGACGGATTGGGGTTCATCGTTTGTGCCCGCCGACACAAGCGTTATCGCTATTGTCAACTGGCATACCGACGAGGTAGTCGGCAGCATTACGCTCAACAAGAAAAACCGGGGGGCGATGAGTGTTTTCGGCGGCA
>JAIRUL010000208.1 GCA_031254445.1 Chitinispirillales bacterium | reverse complement strand
AATCCGCCGGAACCGCATTCTCGGCGAGACGACGGACTTTTCCGAACCCGGCCACCATTTCGTCACTACATTGTACGCCGGCGACACCGTCGTCGAAAACGTCCGCTACTCGAAGGTGAGCGGCAACACCTACCGCCGCAGCGTCTTCTACTACGTGCGCAAGCCGACGCTCGTGGAGGGGCAGTACTTCGCCTATTCGATAATGTGCTCTAAGACGGGCAAGCTCCTCGCATATCACTCCAAGGATAGGCTGGGGTCGCGGCTCAACTGCCTGCTGAAGAACCGCACGCCCAACGGCTCGTCGCTCGCCAAGCCGCTATTAAACGCGCTGAGCTTCGACCTCGAAGTGTTTAAGCCCTACAGCCGCTGGACGGACGCGCTGCCCGTGACGGACAAGGTGCCGTGGAGCCGCACGATACAGTACCAAAACGGCAAGCCGGTGGGCGTGGTCTTCGACAACAGCGCCGTGCGCGGGCGGGGGTACCCGGTGCACAATTCGGGGAGGAAGTTCGAGGGGTGCCAGCACGTGTTCGACCTCCTCGCCACGTCGAACAACATCCTGAGCGCGGAGATTATCTACAGGCTAAACCGCAAACTATACGACGGCGGCGACATCGCCCAGGGCGCGTTCCCGCTTGTCAACTACTTCTACCGCGTGGGGGCGCTAAACCGGGTGCGCGACGACCTGCGCCTCTCGTCGGTGACGGGAGTCCGCGTTCTAAAAGAACTCTACCGCATCCCGGGCGCGCCGGTGGACAGCATGATGCAGGGCAGCAAAAAAATCGCGGTCTCGGATAGCCTCTATTCGGTGGCATTAGGGACGCTGGAGGTGTCGCTCTACGAGCAGATGCACCTATTCAACACCTTGTACAACAACGACCTGATAGAGCGCCCCGCCGACCGCAACTCGCTCGCCATCGAGTCGATAGAGCTAAACGGCGTCCCCGTCCCTCTAAACGACACGCTGCGCCTCTACCACCCCTTCGCCGACGTAAACAACCTCCGCCCCACGCTTTTAGGTTTGCACAAGCGGCTCGCCGGAAAGTACGACGGCCTAAACGACTACGACGTCTCGGCCGCTGGCGTTGACCTAAGCGACCCGGTCTACGAATCGGAGAGGTTCGACCCCGACGCGTATTATTTGGATGCCCCGCTCTCCAACTTCGCCAAGAGCGGCACAACGGACGACATCCTGCGCCCGTTCAACGTGGACGCCTCAAGCAAGAAGCGGACAAACTACTGCATGTGGAACGCGGTTCTGCGGGTCGACCTGTCGAAGCTCCCGGGGGGGGCGGTCAAAAACGCCAAAGGCGCGGGCGCTGACATAAGGGACATTACGGTGGCGAGCATCGGCGAAGGGAACCAGCAGTACACCGGGCCGAGGGACGGGAAGTCGCTGCATAAGTTCTTAACGACGGGGCTATTGAAAAGCGCGGGGGTAAGGGCGCCAAACGGGTACTTTGCGCAATACGAAAGCTATCTGCAGCGGGTAACGCCGTTAGCGGAAAATTGCGGCGAGGAAATCAGCCAGCCTGAGGTGCCTATTAGCGTTATTGACGATGCGGACATTTTGGATTAGGGTTGCTAAGGCAAGGCTGGCCTTGCCTTTACGAACGCTGCGCAACAAACCCCCGCGCCCCTATAGCGCTGGCAAGCGACCGATGATTTGCAGCACGCCCCATTCTCCCATATAAGAATTTGACTTTAAAGGCTGGCCTTAATTCCGGAAGCCCCGTTTTATCTATTCGGATCTAACGCGTCCCTAAGCCCGTCGCCCACGAAGTTAAACGCCACGATTGTCAAGAAGATAAAGACCCCCGGGAGCAGTATCCACGGGTGCAGCTGTATCTGCGAGAGGTTCATCGCGGCGCTTAGCAGGTTGCCCCAGGAGGCGTGGGGGTCTTGGATTCCTAATCCTATCAGGCTTAGCGCGGATTCGCCTAGGATGTAGGAGGGGACGGCTAGGGTCATTGACACTATGGCGTAGGACATCGTTTGCGGGAGGATGTGGCGGGCTATTATCCGCAGGTGGCCGGCGCCTATGGCTTTGGCGGCGGTGACGTAGTCGCGCTGGCCAATAGAGAGCGACATGCCGCGTATCACCCTTGCGAACCCAGCCCAGCCAACTAGGCTCATTATCAGCACTATCAAAAAGTAAACCTGCACGCTCGATATTTTTATAGGGAACGCGCTCCTAAGCGCTAGCATGAGGAAGAACGACGGCACGAGCATGAAGCACTCCGCGAGGCGCATGAGCGCCCAGTCTAGCTTTCCGCCAAAATAGCCCGCCGCGCCGCCGATTAAAAAGCCGAAGAAGAACGTTATCATCACGCCGAGGAAGCCTATGGTCAGCGAGACGCGCGAGCCGTAGACTATGCGGGAGAAGAGGTCGCGGCCTACCGCGTCGGCGCCCATCAGGTAGATTCTTGCGTCTGTTGGGTTATCCTTTAAACCGAAGAGGTGGCGCTCTATGGGAACGACGCCCCAGAGTTTTACCTTGTCGCCTTTGGGAAAGAGCGCGATTTTGCGCGGCTTAGATTTGTCCTCCACGAACACGCGCTCGTAGTGTTCGTTAAAGGTGTAGGACTTGGGGTACACTACGGGAATGATGGAAAATTTGCCGCCGTGGGTGAAGTGGAGGTTCGACGGGGGCTGGTACGATTTGGATCTGTCGGAGTTGTCGTAGTGGTACGGCGCGGCGAACTCGGCGAATGCCATCACGAGGTAGAGTGCGCAGAGGATGACGAGCCCAGGGAGGGCGAGGGGATGGCCTAAGAACTTTTCTTGGGCTCGGGGGTCTATAAACAGTTTGATTTTCATTATCTTTTTATCTTTTAAAATCAAAGTCTTTAAAATATTCAGACGAAGCCTACGGCTTCATAACGTGTGGCGCAGAGCCGCCACACAAAGTCAAAGTCAACATCAACATCAAAACCATCCACACCGCCGCCTTTGACTTTGACGTTGACTTCGTGTGGCGGCTTTAGCCGCCACACGTTATGAAGCCGTAGGCTTCGTCTGAAAAAGATTTTAAAGATTTTAAGACTTTGACTTTAATACTTACCTCCGCACCCTCGGATCCGCAATTACCAATAGCACATCGGCCAGCAGATTCCCAACGATAAGCATCAATCCGGCAAGCAGCAGGCTCCCCATCACTAAAAATGTATCTTGCGTCTGCACCGCGCTTAGCATTAAACTCCCTAGCCCTGGCCAATTCATTATTATCTCCAAAAGCGCCGCGCCGCTCAGAAGCGCCGAGAATTCAAAGCCGAAGAGCGTTATCAGCGGGTTTATCGCGTTGCGCAGCGCGTGCTTGTAGATTACGCGGTTTTCGGGCAGGCCCTTGGCGCGCGCGGTCGTCACGTACTGTTTTCTGAGCTCTTCGAGCATATTCCCGCGGCTTATCCTCTGCAGCCCGGCGAGCGCGGTGATTGACAATACGGTTACCGGCACCACTAGGTGCAGCGCCCTATCGACAAATTTCCCGAAGAAACCCAGCTGTTCGTAGTTCGCGGACATCATGCCGCCGGTCGGTATCATCGAGATAAGGGGGAGGTCCCGGCCAAGGTAAACCGCGAACATTAAGAGGAGCGCTAAGAAGAACGTGGGCAGCGACATGCCGATGTACGATATGGCCGACATTATCCTGTCGCCCCACGAGTACTGCTTGACGGCCGCGTATATGCCGAGCGGTATGGCGACCATCCACGTTATTATAACGGATAAAAACGAGAGGACAAACGTGTTGAAGAGCCGCTCGGCGATGACGCTTGAAACGTCGGCTTGGCGGGAGAACGAGTACCCGAGGTCGCCCCTTACCGCGCGCGCGAGCCAATGGCCGTACTGGACAATGACCGGTTTGTCGAAGCGGTACTTGGCCTCGACCTCCCTAACTGTCTCTTCGCTGATGCGCGGGTCGAAGCGGTACTGCGCCAAAATGTCGCCGGGCGCGAGGTCTATGAACAGAAATGTGATGAACGACATTAGAAGCAGCTGCGGGATTGAAACCAGCAGCCGCCGGAATAGTTCGTCTCTCATAACGGGTAATTGCCCGATGCCTTTTTTTGAATCGATGCTACAGCGTAATTACTTGCACACTTCCGTCTTCTCCCGCACCTGCTTCCAAAGCGCGTTTGCGGCCTCTTCAAAGGCTTTTTCGCACGCCCTCGACTCGTTCGTCCAGCCGGCTTTCGGGGCGGAGAAGTTCAGCTTGGCCTCGCTTTTGCCGGTTTTGACGTTGTACAAGTCCGCCCTTACGGTGGCGTTGCAATAGTAAAAGTTGGCGTCTTTCGACATTGCGCCGTTTTTCACGTCGACGGTTAGGATATAGCTCGCGTCCTCCCTTTTGTCGACAACCCTGCACCCGTTTTCGGAGAACTTGCTCTGCAGCCTCGGCACCACGATGTCGGCTTGGTTGCCGCCTATCATCTCCGTGCCGCCGATGAAGACGAGCGCCGATTCCTGCAGTTTAGTCTCGAAAGCGGCTATCTCGCGCAAAAGCGCGGCGGCCTTGTCTAATAGGCGCTTAACGGTGTCGCCCTTGTAGTCGACCGCGCTCAGGAGCTCGTTGTACTTGCCGCACTCGGCGATATTCTTTTTGGCCGCGTCGGTCTGCTCCAAGGCGCTCCGTTTTCTATCGGAGGCGGCGTGCTGCTGCGCCAGTTTAAAGTCGTTTTCCGCTTTTTGCAGGTAGAACTCGACGCGCGAGACGTAGTAGGCGGCGAGGTCGGCCTTTTTGACTTTAGCGAGCGCGTGCACCTTATTGTTTGCCTGGTCGTGGAAGCTCGTAAGCTCTACTTTCGCGACCTCGGCGTCGGTTGAGGCCTGTATTATCTGGCCGTAATCTTTCTTCACGGTTTCGCTCGTGTTCTTGCCGTCGGTGCTCCTCACGCTTGAGGTGTGCGTGGCGGAGGTTGCCTGAATGCGGACGCTTATGCCCTCGGCTAATTTATTTTGAGCCTCTTTCTCCACGCGCTTCTGGATTTCGGCCAAATTCGCGCCGGCCTTTACGGCGTCCACCGAGTACCCGACGTACCACTCGCTCGCGGGGTACTGGGCGTTGCGCCACCCGTCGTCTATCCACTGCGGCGTTATGGCGGCGGCCTGGCCCTTGAGCTGGCCGTAAGCCGCGCCGCACGGCAGGAGCGCCGCGGCCGCGAGGAGCGCGAGCAGGGCAAAGCGCCGGCTTTTACGGGCGGGCTTGCCTGCCTTGCCGCAAACGCCGCCGCTTTCGGCATTGTTGCCCGATAATGCGCGCCTACCGGCGCGAATGAATCCGCCTATGCCGCCGAGGGCATTGTCGTCTAATTGCATGGTTCGCCTCATTGCCGCAAATTTCATAGTGATAGTGTTTTTGGTTATGGTACGGATACGGCGCGGCGGCCTCTGCCGTTTGCGTTAGCGTGCCGCTCGGCCCCGCGCGCTGTATCCATATATGCTGCTTTTACTTGCAATGCTTTGCCGGCGTTTCGGCCGTTACCTCCTATACTTGCTCTCGTACTCGGCGATGTTCGCGTCGAGTTTGGACATCATCTCGTCCTTCTTCACGCGCATCTCGAACTCCTCGTCGCTCGCCATGGCCTGGGAAATGGCCGCCTTGAAGAGGGCGGGGTTGAGGATGATCAGCGAGTAAATTTTGTAATGGCCGTTCTCCTTGTTGAACTGGACGACGGTCTTGTAGACGTTGGAGCCTTTGACGTGCTGGTCGGTTATTTGCCTAACGGCCTCTTCCCAAATCTTCTTGGCCTCGTTGCCGACGTTCTGGGCGTAAGACTCGCTCAGGCGCTGGACGTGCACGTCTACGGCCTTGGCGACCTCGGTGCGGGCCTCGTCGGACGGGACGTTGCGCGCGACCATCTCGTCGGTGGACTCGCCGATGCCGATGCCGCAGGGGATATTTTTGTCCTCGAGGCTCCTCTTGATCTCCTCGAGTTCGGTCGCCGGCGTGGTGACCGTCTCAAAACCGCCCGACGCGGCAGCCTGCGTGGCGCTGACCTTCTTGCCGCCGCATGAATTCATGAATGCCGCCGCCGCAACTGCGACAACGGTGACCGCCAGCCTAACCTTCTTCGTGGACGCAAACATCACGTGCTCCTTTTTTGGTGTTGATAATAATTGTTGACATAGTCTCCAAAACCCCCGCCGCCGCCCCCGCAAAAGGGCCCTTCCTACTCGGCAGCGCGGATTATTAGAGTATACATTATGGTTGGACAGCCGCGCAATATTATTTGTTACAAGTTTTTTACGTTTTCATCAAAAAAGCTCTTTTTTGCGCATTGGGTTGACTGCGGCGGGCTAAAAATGGTATTTTATATGTATAATGACCATAACCGAATTGCAAGATACCATCCGAAAAGCCAAAGCCGAGCGCGGCGTCTGCGTCCTAGCCCACAGCTACCAAGCCAAGGAAATCGTCGAGATCGCCGATTTTACCGGCGATTCCTACGCCCTGAGCGCCGCGGCCACGAAAACAGCGCTCAAAACCGTCGTAATG
>JAIRUL010000188.1 GCA_031254445.1 Chitinispirillales bacterium | reverse complement strand
AGAAGGAGGGCTTCGAGATAGAGAAGCGCCAAGTCATGCTCGAAGAGGCCATTAAGCAGCTCGGCGTCTACACCGTAGACATCAACCTGCACAGGGGCGTGGACGCGAAGCTGAAAGTCTGGGTGGTCAAAGAGGAGTAGCAGATCCGCCGCATGGCCACTGCCGAAGACGGACGACGTGCCGAGCCCTGCGGGTAATCTTGTCGCGGGCTTGGCATTTTTAGTATATTATTCATAAGACAATTCAAAAGGAACGCGGTATATGGGCAATAAAATGGCTTTTCGCGGCTGCTACGTGGCCATTGTCACGCCGTTTAAGGCGGACGGCGGCTTGGACGAGGCGGGGCTTCGGTCGAACATCGACTTTCTTATCGACGGCGGCGTGGCGGGGATCGTCCCGTGCGGGACCACCGGCGAGAGCTCTACGCTCTCATGGGAGGAGCACATGCGGGTGGTGGACATTGCCATCGAGCAGTCCAATAAGCGTGTGCAGGTGATAGCGGGCGCGGGGTCGAACAACACGGCCGAGGCCATCGAGGCGGCAGTCCACGCGAAGAAGAGCGGCGCGGACGCGGTGCTCACCATCACGCCCTACTACAACAAGCCGTCGCAGGAGGGGCTCTTTAGGCACTTCAGCGCGATCGCCGATAAGGCGGACGTGCCGATGGTGCTCTACAACGTGCCCGGGCGCACGGGCGTCAACATGCTGCCCGAGACGGTCGAGCGGCTCTGCGGCCTGCCGCAGGTCGTTGCCGTCAAGGAGGCGAGCGGCGACGTCACGCAGATTTCCGAAATCCACCGCAGGTGCGGCGACAGGATCACCGTGCTCTCCGGCGACGACGGCCTGACGCTGCC
Organism: Chitinispirillales bacterium; assembly: GCA_031254445.1. Lineage (GTDB taxonomy): Bacteria > Fibrobacterota > Chitinivibrionia > Chitinivibrionales > Chitinispirillaceae > GUT77. The sequence continues at coordinate 3,146 of JAIRUL010000188.1, read as the reverse complement.
TATACTGTCGGTCGGCGGGGCGGGCGTCATATCGGTGATAGGCAACGTCGTCCCAAGCAAGATGAGCAAGATGGTGGACCTCTACCTAAAAGGCGACCACGCCGGCGCGCTAAAGCTCCACGAGGAGCTGCTGCCGCTCTCCAAAATCGTCTTCATAGAGACAAGCCCCGTCCCCATAAAAGCCTGCATGGCGGATAAGGGTTTGGCCGCGGGCCCGGTGAGGCTGCCGCTCGCGCCTATGATAGACGGCAATAGGGAGAAGCTTTTGAGCGTTTGGAAAGGGTATAAATCATAACGGCAATGTTCAATGCTCAACGATGGAACGGCTTCGCCGATATTGCAGGGCGGGTTTCATTGTGCTCGTTGGCCCATTGCTTAATCATTGGGCGCAAAAGGCGCGCGCGAGATAAACGAATTGAGCGTTAAAGAAGGGGTTTTATGCCAACAGACATAATAATCGTCGGCGCTCTCGGCCGCATGGGCATCGAGATCGCCAAAGTGGTTTTGGAGGATAAGGGCACACGCATAGCGGGGTGCGTCGAGTACGCCGCGCATCCCAAGATGGGGCAGGACTACGGGGAGTGCATCGGGGCGGATTGCGGCGGCGTTAAAGTCTGCCCGTCTATCGAGGAGGCCGGCGCCAATAGCGCGGTGGTGATCGATTTCTCGTCGGTGCAATCGACGCGGGGCAACTTGCAGAGGGCGTCTAAGCTCGCGATGCCGATGGTGGTCGGGACCACGGGGCTTGAGAAAGAGGATCACGAGCTTGCGAAAACGGTTTCGGCCAAAATTCCCATAGTCGTCAGCTCCAACATGAGCTTGGGCGTCAACTTGCTCTTTTCGCTCACGGAGATTGCGGCGGAGAAGCTTGGCTCCGCGTTTGACATTGAGATTATCGAGGCGCACCACCGCTTCAAGAAAGATTCGCCGAGCGGCACGGCGCGCGCCCTTGGCGAGATCGCGGCCAAGGCTATAGGGCAAACGTACGGGGGCGCGGTGGTAAACGGGCGCTCAGGCATGGCTTCCGGCACGCGCCCGCCCACGGAGATTGGGATGCACGCGGTTCGCGGGGGCGACATCACCGGCGACCACACGGTGCTGTTTGCGGGCATAGGCGAGCGCGTGGAGCTGCGCCACATGGCGCACAACCGCGGGATCTTCGCGCAGGGCGCGGTGGCCACGGCCAAGTGGATTGCGGATAAGCGGCCTGGGCTTTACACGATGAAGGACGTTTTGGGGCTATAACCATTGTCGTTGACCAAAGGGGAACGGGTGATGAATCGCCGCATATTTTTGTTTGTCTGTCTGCTGGCGCTGGCGCTTGCGAGTTCTGCGGCGTGGGCGCAGGGCGCGGCTAAACCCGGCGCGCCCATAGCGGAGAAACCCGCCGATAATAATGCCGCTCCCCAGCCGGCCAAAAAAGACGCCGCCGCCGCGAAAGATTCCGCCGTTGCCGCGAAAGACACCGCCGCTGCCGCAAAGAAAAACGCCGCCGCGAAAGATTCCGCGTCCGCCCCAAAGGGCCTTGACCTTGACAAACTCTTAACCGCCGACGAAGAGGACGACCTGCTCGTCGGCGACAAGCCTAAGCCCGCGGCGTCCGCCAAAGCGGCGGTAGCCGACTCGCCGTCCGCAAGCGCTGACGCGCCCGATGGGCAGCTAACGGGCGAGGAAACGGCCAAGCCGCCCGCCGACAGCGCGGGCCAAGCCTCAGCCGGCCGGCGCGGGCCCCCGCAGGCGCCATCGTCAAAAGCGAAGGCCGACACCGCCGGCCTTGGCCCCTCTATAGTGGAAGAGGGGAGGACGATAAACTTTGCGCAGAACCTCAAGGATTACAAGTCCCCGCGCGTCGCCATGCTGCTATCGCTTTTGGTCCCCGGCCTTGGGCAGGCGTACTCGCGCAACTACGTAAAGGCCGGCGCGTTCGGCGCGGCTGAGGCCGCGGCTATCGGCGTGGCGGTCTACTTCAACTCCGTGGCCAACGCGAAGAAGCGCGAAGCTTACAAATTTGCCGACGCGCGCTTCGACGTCGATCAGCTGAAGAGGTACGACGCGCGGCTGCGGCAGGAGTTTGACAACCTCGTCCGCGACACGGTGATGACGGAGGAGGAGGCTGGGGCGTACTTCCCCCCTTACGACGATTATTTTTATGACGCGGCGAAGAATGGAACATCCTACTTCTACGAGAGCATCCGCGATAAAAGCTTCACCCCCGGTTGGAAAGACAACGACTCGCTTGCGCCGTCGCTCGGCCAAATACTTGGCGGCGACACGGTCTTCTACGCAAAAGACGGCAGCAAGTATGCGCTCTTCGATCCCGATAATGTGTTCATGTTTTACTACATAAAACGCGTCGCCGACGGCGCGGGCAACATAGTGCGCGATAGCGAGTGGGCGCTAGGCTACTCTGAGAATCAGGCCGAGTACAACGCCATGATGAAGAGGTCGACCGTCTACCGCGACGCTGTGAATTACACGCTCTACGCATTGCTCCTAAACCACATAGCGAGCGCGATAGACGCGGGGTTCACGGCGCGCGCCTACAACGCCATGCTTCTCGGCAGGGAGAGCGCTTGGAACAGGGTGTCGGTTTCGCAGCAGTTTGTCTTCACCGGCTCCGAGGTGTCGCCGGGCCTTGCGCTGAGGCTGAAATTTTGAGGGCGCGCGGCTGCGCGGCGTTAGCCTTTGCCGCGGCGCTCGCCTCTTCCGCCGCCGCGCAGGTAGTTGTGGAAGACGAGATAGTCACCGGCTCGATAACGTTCGACATAAAGGACGACGGCCGGCGCAGCCTCGCCGCGGCGATGGGCCTCTCGCTCGCGCTGCCGGGGGTTGGGCACTACTACATCGACAAGCCGAAGCCGGCGTTTGCGTACATAGCCGTAGACTTAGCGTCGCTCTTCGGGGCGGTTGCCTTTAACAGCCTAGCGAACGCCCAAGAGGGCAACGCGCGCTCTTTCGCGCAAGTAGCGGCCGGCATAGAAAAAGCGCCCGCCGGCGAGGCGTATTGGCGCCACGTAGGGGCTTTCATGGACGCCGCAGGGTACAACGAGGCGGTAGAGCTCTCCAGAGGCTCGGCCGACGGCCAGTACGCAAACCCGGAAAACGCGTGGCGCTGGCCCGACGAAAGCCTAAAAGACGAGTACAAC